>CAOJNP010000006.1 GCA_948439995.1 uncultured Erysipelotrichaceae bacterium
TATTAATCACACTTTTTATATATTTAGATACCAGTTCTTTGAAATTAGGAGAATCATTTTTAAAAGTTTCAGTTATATTAAACATAAGTCACCTCATTTAAATTTATGACTTGTTTAAACATATTATTTATTCAATCCTCCTTTATTACGTGAAATTTTTTAATAAATCTTCTAATTCTCTTACTTCTTCATCTGTCATTTTTTCTGATTCAATTTTTACTCCATGCCAATATTCATTACCTTCATCATCAACTGAATAAATATCTTTTAATATATCTTTTTTATTATTTTTATATTTATTATAATGGTTAAAATCATTTTGAATACTAGCATTAGCATTTTCTTGAATACTTGTTATTCTTTTCTTTAATACCTCAGATAATTTAATTATTCTCTTTGAATTGTTTTTTTCACTATTATTGATTTCTATATCAATATAGTTATATTTTGATAAACTACTTATACTCTTTGATATTGTAGGCTTAGTACAATCAAATTTATCCATAAAATATCTATTAGTAGGCCAACAATATCCATTTTTCTTACATAGTGACACTATTTCAATTAATAACACTCTTTCTAAAAATGTTAATCTATTATCTCCTAATACTGCTTCTGGTATTACTAAACTTATAAAAGGTTCTATTTCTTTTTTCATCATCTTTCCAATATAAGATTATCAAATTTAGTAGTTCCATTATATCCTCCTTCCTTTACCAGTATTTTTAGGAACACATAAAAAGAACTGGACATTTATCCACAATGAAAACAGGGAATACTGTTTTCATTTGAATAATATGTACTCAGTTCTCTAAATTTTTATTTAAAGACTACAATTTGTGCATCAGCACTATGTTTATATATGTATTAATAACTACCTTCCCTAGTAGCTATTATAAGTATAGCATGACAATCAAATAAATGCTACTATCTAAATAAAAATTTCTCTAAATAATTGTCATTGGATAACATTAAACTATGTAGTTCATTTTGATTTTTGTTTATTTCTTTTTCTAATTTTTCGATTTTTGATACCACCATCCTTTGTTCTTCAATAGATGGTAAAGGAATTTTAATATTCTTTATAGTATCAATTGCTAATTCAATTTGACCACTTTGTCCGGTTGCCATTTGTTCAATTGTCTTAAATCCAATATGTACAAGTGCATATAATGCAAATTTTGGTAAAAGTTTATTTTGATTTAATCTTACAATTGTAATGTGGCTATCAACAACATAATTACCTTCTAAATTAAATAAAGTTACTCGACCAGCAGTTCCGACTCCAGTTGAATTTATTAATAAATCGCCTTTAACCAAATTTCTTTCATCAGAAACAAAATTATTACTAACATAATACTTGTTAAAAAAATCAAATGTTTCGTACCCTCTAGCCTGACCTGATTTAATAATTTGAATATCTGATTCTCCATATTTTGCTGATTTGCCTCTTTTAATTAAAATTGAATAATCACCTATTTTTTGCATAATATTTTCATTAAAATAATGATCAATTATATTATCTGTTTGTAATTCAAGCTCCTTATTTCTTTGTAATAATAAATTACAACTATGCTTATTTTTTTCTATTTCTTTTACAATACTTTCTTGTATTTCAATTGGAGGCAAAAGAACATCAATATTATTAATTTCATTTGATAAATTATTAATGTTAGCACCTGTACAATAATTGCTAACCAATGATTGTACTTTTTTAGAAGATAAAAATAAATATAAATATTTCATATTAATTAATTCAGTTTTACTTCTTAATATACACATAAATCCACCGGCGTAATAATTCAAATTGTCTTCAATAAAAGCACATTTACCAACATGTCTTTTACTGCCGCTTGAAAAACACATAAATATGTCACCCTTTTGTAATTTTTTTGTATTTTCTAATTTTAAATTCTCATCTAGGTATATTTTTTTTGTAATATTTAAATTACAATCCAAGGTCACGTTATCAGCAGTCAAAATAATATTATTAGTATTTATAAATGTCTGTTGTTCTTTATTATAATTAACTCCTTTGATCAAATTAACTAATTCTCCCAATTTTTTTATAGGAAAATTATTATTTAAATTTAGATTAAGTTTTCCTTTTTTATTTAGATTAAGTTTTTTATCAAACTTACTAGTACCATAATCAATTAAATCACTTAAAAATTTATATTGTACATTTTTTTCAAGAGAATCATCTATGTTTAATTTATTATCATTAAAAATGTTATATATATATGTATTTGCTTTCGTAGTATCTAGTTGATCATTTTCATTATATAATTTAGTCCCCGTAGAAAGCCATTTCAGTCCTTCGTGACCTCTACGTTCACTAAATTCATAACCCAAGAAAATTTTTTCTTCTTGTTTCTTTCCGGTCTTTATAATTACAGACTCTTGTTGACATGTTAATATAAAATATAAGATTTTTTCTTTTTCTAGTTGCTTAACATTGCTTAAATTTCCACCGAATTCATTGTTATAATCATTATATAATTCATGTTCAATCACTTCGCCGTTAATTAATTTAAGATAATCTTTAAAAGATAAATTATCATAAACATTCATTACATATTTAGAAAAAGCATTTTCTATTCCTAAAACAGTAACATCTAAATTATCATCAAAGAATTTGTTGACCGCTCTTTCTATTTCTTTAAAATCATTGTCAGGTCTACGTTCTAAAAATAGAATTATAGTATTTGTTCCTGTTTTCATGAAAGTACCTGAGCCAAGTTCCACTATAGATTTTACTTTAAAATACTTAAAAATTATTTCTCTGGCTTTTGAATGAATACCACTATTTGTTAAAATAGAAATAGGTAAAATTACACCTGCTTTACCACCAACTCTAAGTAATTGTTTCATTCTTTCAACAAATAAACACTCGATTTCAGAACTATTATCAGTTAAATTATCATATAATTCAAAAGTTTCTTTACCATTCTTTAAAGTTGATTTAAATGCCTCTACACTATATGGTGGATTGGAAATCAATATATCAAATTGTCCGTTGTTTTTTTTGTCAAAAGTTTGTGTCTCTTTCAATTTTCCAATATATTCATTTGATTTCTTAAAATTATCTAAACCATTAGCCCATATAATATTTGCTTCACCATCACCATTAAAAAATGCGGACACTTTAGCAGTTTTTACCAATCTATCATCTAAGTCGATTCCATAAACATAATCTTTGGCCCAAATAAATTTTTCACTTTCTATCCATGTACGTATTTTATTTTTTATTGTTGGAGTAGCAAAAGAAATATCTAAATTATCGACAATTTTATCAATTTCTTCTTTAGTTAATGACATTCCAAATTCTTCTAATATATTTTGGACCTGTTCCATATATTCTGTTAAAAAATGTCCACTTCCCGCAGCATAATCAATTACAACAGGTAAAATTTCACCCTCATTATTTTTGATTTTTTCAATAATCATTTCTTTTATTGGCAAAGAACTAATAATGAACCTAGTTATAGGTACAGGTGTAAAATATTGTCCTGCCTCTTGTTTCATTGATGTATTTAATAACAATTCAAAAAAATCACCTAAAAACTGATGTTTTTGTCTATATCTAAATTTATAACTCTGTAACAACAGAACAATTTCTTTTACAATTTTTGCATTAGCTTTAAATGATTTTTCATCTAAAACTTCTTTAAATGCAAAATTAGGACTTTTCTTAAGTCTTGTATCAATAAACATATCTTTTATTGTTTGTTTAAAACTTTCATTTGCATCAATTGACTGTAAAGCATTATTTATCTCGGTTTCAGAATAATCAGTTACATTAATATTTAAGAATCTCCACATTCCTTTTTTGTATAAATCATTCAATCTCATTTGTAATGATTCATCTGTATCATCATCTAACCATTGAAAATGTAATTCTTCTGTGTCATTTCTATCTTCATCAATAATTTTGCATACAAACAAATTAAGTAATTTATTAAATGCATTTGGCTTATCAGAAACAACATTGTGACGCAATATTTCCATAATTTGATTAAATATTTTTCCACTATCTTCTTCTTTTAAATCATCTAGCATTTCATAAGTTAATGCTTTATGTTTTATATCATAAGGTTCAGCATGTTTTTCAAATATACCATTGTCTTTAAATGATTTGTTCCAATGTGTATAAATTTCTTTAGAAGTTGATAATGAAATCCACTCATTATCAATAGAAATAATACTATTTTTATAATCAATTTTTCCGTTTTCTAACACAGATGTATATAAACACAAATATTTTGCATCCCTATCTAAAGCATAATATGTAAATAGTTGTCCGCCATCTTTATACATTTTATTAATTTCTTTTTTATATTCAATACCCCAAGTTTTGCATTCAATCATTAAATATGCTTTTCTATTTTCATCATAGATTAAAATATCTAAATTTCCACTATGTCCATGCCCAGATGGATATATTTTTTCTAATTCTATATTTTGTGGTTTATAACCTTTTTCAAGCAACTTGTTTACGCACTCTAAAACAACAAAATTTTCAGGCTTTGCAAAATTACATGTAGTAGTATTTCCAAGTTTAATTTTATTTCCATAATCTATTCTTTTATCATTAAAATCCAAAAATATTTCATATAATTCATTACCTATTTTATATTCTTTAAAATAAATATTACTAACTCCATTTTTAGGTAAATAATTCATTGCTTTAATGAGTTTCTTTATATCATTTTCTAACATAACTAAGCCTCCTTCTTATAATTCGTATAAGATTCAAGATATTTATTAATCTCTTTCTCTAGAATTCTCCATGAACATCCAACTTTAGAGGCTTTTAACTTTTTATCATGTATCAATCTTATTACTGTTCTATCACTTACTTTTAAATGTTTTGCAACTTGTTTAACCGTATATACATTGTTTTGCATATCACTACACCTCTTATACAAACTATTATGTCTTATTATAAATATATATTATTTCTTTCATAATCTCAAGACAATTAATGAAAATTACGACATTTTAGGACAACTCAGACACATAATAATTAACAACAAATGTACCTTTTACTTTTAAATTATTATTTTTACCTAATAACAAATTCTCATAAAACTTAATTAAATAACTATTATCCTCTTTTATATTTAATTTATCATTACTATAGTTGCTTCTAACTAACACATTTCTAAAATATTTTGAATCGTCTTTAAATAAAGAATAATTAATATTATAACCTAATTCCTTTAAATACTTAATCATAAATATTGCTGTTGTACGAGTATTACCTTCCATAAAAGGATGTACTTGCCAAACACAAGAAGTAAAATTAGATATACTTATTATTTTATCTGATGCATTTAATTTACTATAATCTTCTTGTCTTTCATTTGAAAAATCATAAATAAGATAATCTTTAATTCTACTATAGTCACAATATACTACTGTATCACCATTCAATATTTCTTCATCTTTTGAAATATTAACTTCTCTAAATTTACCAGCAAACTTATAAACATCTTTAAATAAAGCATAGTGAATATATTTATAAAAATCTATCGTTAAATAGGACATATTATTTTGTAAGATTTGCATAATTCTTAATGATACGAAATCACATTCATGCTCATCTCTATTATAGCTATCATTTAGATCATCATAATATTTCTTTAGTTTATTTTCTAATTCATCAAGTGATATTTCATTTTTAATATTTAATTTTACTAAATCTTTCATATATTTAGAAGGTGTTAAATTATCAACTTGTTGTAAGCCAATTGCCATTTCCCATTTTGATTCTAAATCAGATTTATCATTTCTTATTTCTATATATTCGTTAACTTCAGAATCCAAATATTGCTCATTCATTACTTCACCTTCTTTACTTAGCAAGTATTGAAAAGTTCCTCCCACAAGCACTTTTCGCATATTATGGGAATACTCCCAATCCCTATACTGTTACTAATTCTAAATTTAATTCTTTTATAAAATCGTTTAGTAAAATCATTATTTGATCTGCTTCTATATTTTTTGCATAACTATTCTTTTTGGAATAAGATTTCCAGTTTGTTTTTATTCTATCACTATCAATGATTGATTTAATAATTTTACTATAATCATTTAAGTATTCAAAGGATTCTCTTTTAGTAAAAGTATTATCAATTGCGTCTTTTAATATATTTATATCAATTTCATTTCTTAGCTTTGTTAAAAAGAAATATATATCATAATAATCTTTCATTCTACTATTATATTTACCACGTCTTAAAACAGTTTCTATTTTTTCAGCTAGTATAGTTTCAATATTATAACTATTAATTAAAATACTTTTATCTTCAAATAATAAAGGATATTTGAACTTCAATTCTTTTGGTGTTACTTTATCACCAGTTGATATATCAATTTCTAAATTCACTTTAGTACTATTTACTCTACCAGTAATATGGTATTTATTTCCACCATATTCATCTTCTTCTCTTATATCAGAAATACTTACAATATCAAATTTAACTCCATCATTTAAATTAATAGATAGTATCTTATTTAAAACACTTGCCATTTTATCTTTTGAAATATCTATACCAGTAATTGTAGTATCCATATCTTTTGTTGTCCTGTTTTCTACACCGAACATTGCGGCAAGTAATAATCCACCTTTTAAAATAAAGTTATCTTGATATTCTGAAACAGATATTCTTTCTAATATTCTTTCAAACATAAATCTTTGTAATGATTCATAGTAATTTAAATTATACTTTTCTTCAAGCTCTTTAGCTTTTAATTTAATCTTTTCTTCTACCATTTCATCATTACCTCCACAATTGTATTAACCTTGTCATAAATATTAAAGATCTTCGCATATTCTAATAATTTATCAACATCTTTATCTTTACTATGAAAATAATAATCTAAAACTCTATTTTGAAGTTCTAAATCAAATTCTCCTTCAGTTCTTAACATGTCACAAATACATCTCTCAGCATTATATATTTTTACTGGATTCCCACTTGGGCTTAGGGTTTCAATTATTCCAATATCATAAAACTTCTCTGAAACTCTATGAATATTATAATTTCCTCTCACTTTTTTATCTCTAGGTACAGTTATATCTATTTGCACTGGAGTTCTATTTGTTAAGTTAAGAATATGTAGTGCAGTATTATAAGAAAATATTGCTAATGGATATTTTTTTTGTAAAATAAAATATTCATCTTTTAATATCTTATTATCCATATATAAACCATAACTTACTCTTTCAATTAATCCGTCATCTAAAAATTTTTGAATTAAAGGTTTACTCATACCCAATGTTAAAAATTCTGCAGTAGTAATATATCCATGATTACTATTTAGAAATTCAATTACTTTTTCTTTATTACTCATATTTTAACCACTTTACTCTCGTACCTACATTATAGTATTTTGTGGAACAAAAGTAAATAATTATAGATTAATTTGTTAAAAATATATTTTCTAAAGGGTTTGGGAATTTTCCCACAATAGAAAACTTGGCGGGAGTAGGTTTTCAGTGCTGGCTAGGACAATACTTTTAATATTTATTAAATACTAAGAAAATTGAAACTTCATTTTTAAAAATAAATTTAATAAAAAACTCTACTTAACTACCTAAAATTAAATAGAGTTTAATAAATTTTTAACAATATGAATCAATTATTTCATTTAGCTTTTTATATGCTTTTGTATAATCTTCATCAGTTGTTGGATTACCATCAGGTATCGCTTCAAATCTATATGCGTAAGTCAATTTTCCATCATATATGTCATATAAATCATTATAAATAAAATTACTTAAATCAGTATAAATTTGTATTTTTCCAATAATAGGATATTCTTTTTTTAAAGACAACATCACCTTATCATGCTCTTTTTCTGCTACTTCCCATAATTTTTCTTCTCTTAACGAAGGTTCAAGTTTTTCAAAATCAAACCATAAATCATTAAAACCATTTGTTTTGTAGAAATATTCTAAAAATTCTATTATTGATTCATATACTCTTTTTATCGACATCAATTCAACATCTGATAGTTTTTTCATTTTTGTATCTCCACCCTTCTTACACAATAGTACATCCTTTTCATACCCAAAATAATTTGCAATATCCTTAATAAGATCTAATCCATTAGGACTATAAGTTTTATAACGCCAACTATGAACTGCATCTTTCGATACATTAATAGCATTTGCTAACTGTTCTTCCATATCTTTAATCATCAATCTATCCCTATTACATTTTCTATTAAACATATCATTAAAAATATCATGATCAAAAAAGTAAAAAGAATCTTTGTATTTATAAGGTTTATTCATAAATCCTCCTTTCATGCTACCATGATAAAATAAATTATTAAAAAAATAAAGTTTGACTAAATCAAACTCTATAGGCTTTAATTGTTATACTTAATATTTGTTACACTTTGACCATCGCCACCACCTGCATTTATATGATTCGATAATACAATAACATCATTACCTTTTCCATAAAAACTTTGAGCTCTTCCCGGTCTTACATCAGGACCTAAAGTTTCATCAGAAGTTCGGGTCATTGAATTTTCTATTCCTAAGTCATTTAAACGTTTCTCTATATATTTACTTATTTTTAAGGTTAAGTCTTTTTCTATAATACCATTTGCACTTGTTCCAGGATCATTCCCACCATGCCCAGCATCAATTACAACTTTTTTTGTAGCTCTTTCATCCATGTTTTTCACCTCTAGTATAAAGTATGAAAAAACAAAAAATGAGTGAAAATTACCTATTAAATTCCTTTCAGAATAATTTTAAATAATGTTACAATTTTTTTTCTTGTTTCACTTTCAATATTAGAAATTTCCTTTACCAAAGAAATAGCCTGATTTATTTTAGGTATTTTTATTTGTGATGTATCTGTGATTCCTAATTTAGCAAAAATATCAAAAATAATTTCTATCATTTTATTACGTTCCTCTTCTTTTAAAGAAGAAATAAATTCCACATTTGATTTTTCTAAGCTTTTACTTCTTGCTGTTAAATTACTAGCAATAAATATTACTCCAAACAATTCCCATGTAAAAGGGTCATGTTGCCATAAACCTACTGTATTACTTTTTACTACTTGATAATTTTTTGAATGCATGAGTAACATTCCAATTGTTGAATCATTTGGGACAAACATTTTTAATTTTGTCTCCATTCTTCGAAATGAAACTGAATTATATTGTTTTCCACGAAATCCTGGACCATCAAAATTATAAACATGTTTTATCTTCATTCGAATTCTTGTACTTGCTAACATAGAAGCTGTCATAGCAAGATTTCCGCCTTTGGAATGGCCACCCACTATAACAGTATTATCAAAAATTCCAATGGTATCATTCAAATATTGAATTGCAAATTTCTGAGCAGGGACTGGAAAAATACTTGTAAGTAAAAAATCCTCTTTCCATCCAATGATTGAAGTATCTGTTCCTTCAAAGGCCACATAAACCATTCCATGAAATCGTAATGTAAAAGCACAAAATTGCTTTTCTTCATCTACAGTTTTAGTATAAAAATACATTTTAATATTCGCATAACGTTTGGCTTCTTTTAAAGAATCGATTAATTCAAAAACTTCATGAATAAATTTTGGCGATTTCTTTTTCTCAAAATTATACTTTTTTAAAAATAAGCGCATAGCATCTGAAAACAAAATATATTTTCCTTTCTCAGAAGGAATAACATGTTCAAAATCAGCGTAGACAATTTGAGCAAAAATTAAACTATCAATATCATTAAATGGAATATCTTGAAAAGATAAATTTTTATAATATTTAACATAATCTTTTACAGTCGCCATAATATCACATCCTAATATATTTTATCACAAGAGAAAAAAAAGAACATTATTTCTAATACTATTCTTCTTCTTTTTCTTTTTTCTTAAAAAATTCACTGATTTTTCTCTTTGCTAAATTAGTTCGGCACATTCCAATATATTCTTCTTTTGGACCTTCAATTGATTCATTTGTTATAATTTTTACAATATCATTATTTTTTAATTTTCGATCAAAGCTAGCTACAGAAGCATTGACAATAGCCATTTCCATTTTATTTCCAATATCACTATGAATTTTATAAGCAAAATCAATTGGAGTACTACCACTTGGAAGCTCCAGTACCTCACCCATAGGAGTATAAACATAAATCATATTTGTAAAAATATCATTTTTAGCTTCTTCCATAAATTCTTTTGTAGAATTTGCATGAGTATTTGCTTCCACTAATGCTTTAAAAAACTGGAATTTATTATGAAGTTCTTCATTCATAACAACATTTGGAGAATCCCAATAATATGGCAATCCTAATTCTGAGATTTCATTCATTTCTTCGGTACGAATTTGAAACTGAATTAATTTTCCATTTTCACCAAAAACAGACGTATGAATACTACGATACATAGTTGTTTTAGGCTTTGCAATCAAATCTTTAAGCAATTGATTAAAAGGGGGATATAAGCTATGAATTAAACCTAAAACTTGATAACAAATAGGAATTTCTTTTACAATAATTTGAATGGCCCACAAATCATGAATTTCAGATATTTTTAATCCTTCACATGATTTTTTATAAACTCCATAAATATTTTTTGTTCGATAAGTAATACGAAAATCAATATGATTTTGTTCTAACAATTGCGTTACCGATTGAACTATTTTAATAACTTCTTCTCTTGTTTCTTCAATATATTCTTCTAAATCATGTTTTGTTAATGAATATTTTTCCAAATCAATATATCGAAAACACAAATCTTCTAATTCATTTTTAAATCGATAACTTCCTAAATAATAGGCAATTGGTACGTAAAAATCCATGGTTTCTTGAGCAATCGCTTTTTGACGATCTTCTGTTTTATACTCAAGCGTTCTCATATTATGAAGACGATCTGCTAATTTAATTAAAATAATTCGAATGTCTTCTGACATTCCATTTAAAATTTTACCTTGATTTTCTATAGATCCTTCTTCACGAGAAGAAAAAACTACACCTTTAATTTTTGTAACCCCTTCCACCAACATAGCTACTTCTTCTCCGAAATTAGATACAATATCATCTTTAGTACATTCTGTATCTTCCAAAGTATCATGTAATAATGCAGCAGAAATAGTATTCATATCTGCACGTGCAAAATTAGTTAAAATATATGCTACTGATAAAGGATGTACGATATAAGGTTCTCCACTTTTCCGTTTCTGATTTTGATGCAAAATACTTGCAAATTGATAAGCTTTACGAACAAATTCTAAATCAGACAGATTATTATGGTATAAACGAATAGAAGATAATAAATCATCTATCGTAATCGTACTTAGGGTCATAAACTCACCTCATTTGTTATTTTAAATGAACATAACAAACGGATTAATTTTTGTCAACAAAAAAAACCAATCAAAATGATTAGTCTTTACTAGCAATACTTAATTTAATTGAAACTTCCTTTTCTTCTCCATCTCGATAAATTGTTACTCCTATTTCATCTCCAATACTATGTTGATACAATAAATATCTTAAATGAGCTAATGTTGGAATTTCCTCTGAATCCATTTTTATAATGATGTCTCCTGCCTCAATTCCCGCTTGCGCAGCAGGACTACCTTCTTCCACTTTAGAAATATATACACCTTGATTAATAGGAAGTGAATTTAATTTTGGATACAGTGCATATTGAGCATCACTTAAATTAGCCATAGAAACTCCTAAATAAGGACGTTCAATTTTTTCTCCTTTAACAATTTTATGAGCATATTCCATTGCTGTTTCAATTGGAATTGCAAAACCCATACCTTCTACTCCAGAATTTACTAATTTTAATGACGTAATACCAATTACTTCTCCATTTCCATTAGATAAAGGACCTCCACTATTACCAGAATTAATAGCAGCATCTGTTTGTAAAACACTCATAACCCAATCTGTAGTTTTAGAATTTGACAACGAAACACTTACCAATCGATTCTTTCCTGAAACAATTCCTCTTGTTACAGTTCCAGAATAAGTAGAAGCATCCAATGGTGCTCCAACAGCAAACACAGTATCTCCCACACGAATATCTTCACTACTTCCAATACTTGCAACTTTCACAGAATCCGTTGTAGAAATGCGTAAAATTGCAATATCAGCATATTTATCACTTCCAACAATTTCTACTTTTTCGGAATGTCCATCTGTAAATTGGGCATATACATCATCACCACTTTCAATTACATGATGATTAGTTAAAATATGTGCTTTATCTCCATCTGTCTCATAAACAAAACCAGTTCCTGTAGAATACAATTCTTTATTTTTATATGTTTTTACTACCACAACTGCATCATATATTTTATCGACAGCTTCTGCAATTCCAGTATCATTTATATTAACATTTTTGGTTTCTACCGTCTCAGTAATAACTTTTTGAAAAGTATCTGGAGAAAAATACATCCATCCAAAAAATAATCCTACTCCAAAAAGCGCTGAAATCATACACATTCCAATATTTTTCCAAGTTTCATTTTTCATTTTAAAACCTCACAATCTCTTTATAATTCATTGGAAATCCCATATAATCTAATACTTTTTCAATTGTTATAGATTTTAATTTACTTGATAATAAATTAATTTCATAATCTAAATTTTCCATCAAAAGATAAAAATCATCAGATCGTAACAATTTTTTTAAAATAATAACCAAAGCATATAAATCATCTTTTCCATAAATATATTCACCATCCGTTTTAGGTATTTCTAATCTACTATGGTAAATTGTATCCGGAATTGGTCTTTGCGCTTTATGATCATATAATAAATCCTCATGAGCACATAAATTTCGATAATTCGCTAGTATTGGTAACCAAATCAATAAATCTTCAGATTTTACATGAAAAAACTCTGCAATACTTTTTTGATCTTCTAATTTTAATATGGAATATAATTCCCCAATAATACCAAAAGATAAAATTTTTACCACTATCCATAACGGAATATAACCATATTTTTCAATATAATGTTGCGTTGCTTGATGAGAGCTTCCATTTACCCTAATTTGACGATTTAATTTTTTTAATAAATCATTTACTTGTTTTTTCCGATTTGCATCTCGAACAAAATTTTTCGGATTTAAGTATTGTTCTTCTTTAATACCATAATGCATGGATACTTCATATGCTAAAATACTTTTAATATTATTTTCAATAATTAATAAATTCTTAAAAATAATGTTTCGAATATGACGATCAAAGTAAAAAACAGAATAAAGTTCATTAAAAGTGGTACCCTTAATAAAGATACGATTTGTATTATTTTCTAAAAATAAGTGTCGATATCCACTTAAGAAAAAATAATTTTCACGTAACAATATTTCTTTAGCATAATCTTCATCTGGAATAATGAGACCTTTACTTTGTAATATTTTAATCTGCTCATCTAAGGTTTTAAATATTTTCTCCATACTGTCACCCCATATGATACAAAATTATATCACAAAGCTCATTATCATTCTATATTTTTTCAGTGAATCTTATGTTATAATTTTGTGAAAGGTTGGTGAAAAAATGCCATCGATTGTAACTCATTATTTATTTTCAGAAGAAGTAAAAAATTCTTTGCCCAATAATATTCAACAAAAATTAACTCATTCAAACAATCTTTATCATATTTTTGCTCAAAGCTTTGACAATCTTTTTTATTATAATTTGTTGAATTTAAAAAGTGGCAAAAAAATTAGAAATTTTGGAAATACAGCTCAAAGAGAAAAAATAAATGAATATTTTAAAAATATAATTTTGTCTTTAAAAGAATTAAAAATGGAACAAAATCAAGATGCTTTAGCTTATTTATATGGTTCTTTAACGCATTATGTATTAGACAGTATATGCCATCCTTTTATCATTTATCAAGCTGGATGGATAGATAATGAAAACCCAAATTACGAATATCGAGGAAATCATGAAAAGATAGAAGTTTCAATTGATGCAATTTACTGGCAAGAAAAGAATAATAGACCACTATATAAAGAAAGTTTAACTAATTTACTACTTCCAAATATAAATTTTTCAAAAGATTTAATGAACCTAATAGGTTTAACGTATAACAAAACTTTTCAAATGGAAAACATGGGAAAGATTTATGAAACTTGTGTGAAACAAGGAAATATGATAATAAAATTTTTTGTGACAGATCATTTTGGTATCAAAAAAATATTATATAAAATATTTGATGCGATATTTCAAAAAAATTTTTTAAAATATCAATATCTAAGCTTTTATCAAAAAAAGAAACAAGAAGAATATTTAAATCGAAATCATGACGAATGGTGTAATCCTGTCAATAATAAATTAAGAAGCATCGAATCTTTTGATGATTTATATCAAAAAGCTTTAAAAGAATGCTTAAATTTATTTTATTTAACTGATCAAGTTTTGCAAAACAAACTGGATTTAGATACATATCTTCAATTCTTAGGTGATAAGTCTTATACAACAGGATTAGATTGGAAAGAACCATCCAAAATGCGATTTTTTAAAAAGAATAGTCACGGATCGCCTCAGCAATAAAAGAAGCGATTTTTTTTTGATAACTTTCTGTAATCAAGAGTTTTTTCTCTTGATAATTCGATAAAAAACCACATTCAATTAATACACCATTTACATTTAATTTAGAATACATATAAGTTGAAGCAGGTATTTTTTTAATTTCCCTTGTTCCATTTAATTTTTGATTTAAATAATCTTGAATATGATTTGCCAATTTTTTACTATTTTCACTTTTTCGATTATAAAATATTTGAGGGCCATAATATTTTTTATCATTTAAAACATTCAAATGTATCGATAAATATAAATCTGCCTTACTTTCATTAATCTTTTTAATTCGATGATCAAAATCACTTTTTTTTCGATAACTTACATTTGGTGCACCAAGATCATAATCTCCATCTCTTGTCATATAAACAACTGCTCCATACTTTGTTAATTCCTCTTTTAAAAATTGAGATATATTTAAATTAATATTTTTTTCTAAAATATCACCTACAACGCTTCCCGGATCCACTCCACCATGACCAGGATCTAGAAAAATAACTTTCCCACTTAAAGGCTGATTTGCAGATACGGTTGGAAATGTTAAAAGAATCGCAAAACAAAAAAAGAGAAAACAAGTTACAATATCATATTTTTTCATAATTAATAATTATGTCAAAATAAGAAAAATATGAAACAAGTTTCTCTTTTTTCAATTGAAATTTTTAATTCTTATATAAAACTCTAAAATTTATCGTAATATCCAAAACTTTAAATAAAAAATACCATTATAATACTTAATAATTTTATACTTCCATAATTTCTTTCTTTAAAATAGATATTTAAAAAATAACTCTTTAATAATCTAAATATATGTAATCCTTTATTGTAATATTTATAATCTATTTTATAAAATCATAGAAATTTAGAATAAAAATGTTTAATAATTGGGATTTTTTATCCGATAAAATATTTCATTGTCACGAATATCATCCGATTTATTTGTATTAGAAATTAAAAATACTTCAATATCTTTCTTATAAGACTCCATAACATCTAATTTTTTTATTTTTTTTAAGTTTTCTTCATTATCATTTATCATAAATACTTTTGGTCCATTCTTTGTCATTAAAAAATATACAATTTTTTTTAAAAAATAAGATTCTAAATCACATATTATATATTGTGGATTTTCTTCTAATCCTTTTACAACATCTAATATTCTTTTTCGATACACAATCGGAAAATTTTTTAATAAAAATTTTTCCGTAAAATCTTTCACTTGACCAATATAATAATATCCATTTTCTTCTTCACTTTTAAGACCAATAGAAAAAAGAACTTCATCATCTTGTAAAAAACTTTTTAAAATTTTAATATCTTCTTCAGAATAAATTGGTAAAATAAAATTTTTACTGGGAATTTCAAAAAATAAAGTTTTACGAAATTTCATATCCTCACCTATTTAAATGGTAACACAATTCTAAATATTACGAAAGAATAAAAAATTATTTTTCTTTTGAAAAGCCATTTTCATTCAAAATATAAACTTCATCCATTACTTCTTCAATGTATTTTCGATCATGTGATACACTAATAATCGTCCCTCCAAATTCTCTTAATACTTTTCTTATTACTGGATTTGTTAATGGACTAACATTTCTTGTGGGTTCATCTAAAATTAAGACATTACAATGATCTAAAACTAATTTGATTAAAATTAACTTTGCTTTTGTTCCATTACTTAAATCTTCTATTTTTCCAGCAACTTCATTTTTAGTAAAATTCATATTTGCTGAATACTTTCGTGCTAATGTTGTATCTTCTTTTTGTTTGGAAGTAATAAAATCCAAAGTAGTTTCAAAACTTCCTAAAATTTCATCATAAAATTATGGCATATAACCAACAACGATATCTTTTCTATTTTTTAATTTTTCATAAATATATTTCAATAACGTTGTTTTTCCTATTCCGTTTTTACCAATAATACATAAATGCGTACTTCCTGTAATATTCAATTTAATATCTTTTGATAAAATTTTATTATCTATTTTTAAAATAGGTATATCTAAATTAATTATAATTTTATTACTTGGAATGGTTACTTTTTCAAATTGAAAAAAAATACTTTCCTCAACTTCTGGGATTTGAGTTAATTCCCAATCATTTAATTTTTTTTCTTGCGATTTTAACGAATGCATTTTCTTTTTTAATACTTTAGCTCCATGAGGATCTTTTCTAGATATAGTATTTTGTTGATATTCCACCGTTTGCAAAATTCGATTTAACTTTTCTTCTTGTTTCGTATATTTTCTTTGTTCCAATTTTGCTTCTTTAAATTGTTTTATGATAGCATTCATCCTTGTATTAATATAAGTGTCATAATCAATTTTTAAAATAGTATGTCTACACTCAGTCTTTTTTTTAATTTGTTCTAAATGAAGTATCATATTAGCAGTTTTTGATAATAATGTTTCATCATGAGATACATATACAATTGGCTTATTGGTTTTTAAAAAAAATTCTTCTAACCATTCTAATGTTTCGATATCTAAATCATTCGTAGGTTCATCTAAAAATAAAATATCATAATCATTTAATAATAGTTTTAATATACCAATTTTAACTTTTTCTCCTCCAGATAAAATATTCATGTTTTGATTTAAAATCACATCTTCTAATTGAAATAATTCAAGAAAATGATACAAAGAACGAATTTTATTATAATATTCCTCTTGATTTAAAAACAAATAATCAAATACAGTTTCGTGTAATTGCTCTTTACTGAATGATTGACCTAAATAACCGATTGTATTTCCTTTTAATTGTATTGACCCTGTTATTTTCGAATAATCGCAAAATCCCAGCAAAGACTTTAATAAAGTTGATTTTCCGTTTCCTTCTTCTCCAATAATAGCCAATTTATCGCCTTAATTTAAAGTAAAAGATAAAGAGCGAACAAAATATTTTGTAGATATCATAATATCTACATTTTTTACTTCAAACATATTATGCCTCCTTAATTTGGCATAAATAAAGTTTTATGCCTTACTTCTTTTTAAAATAAATCATTTTATCACCTTCTATTTTTATGAAATTTATTAAACAAATTAAATTGAAAAAAAGAAAAGCCCATAAACATAAGTTTATGGGTTTATAAATAGTAATTCTATCGTTTACTAAATTGTGGTGCTCTACGTGCTTTTTTAAGACCATATTTTTTACGTTCTTTCACACGTGGATCTCTTGTAATCATACCATTTGCTTTTAATACTTTACGATAAGAGTCATCTCTAGATTGATCAGTATTTGCATCAAAATTCATCAATGCTCTAGCAATTCCTAAACGGATTGCACCAGTTTGTCCAGAAAATCCTCCACCTTTTACAGTAACATTAATATCAAAACGATTTTCATTATTAGTTAAAACCAAAGGTTGTTTTAAATCCATTACTAATGTTTGATATGGCATATATTCATTAACATCTACACCATTAACTGTAATATTTCCAGTTCCGCTTGTTAAAATTACTTGTGCACTAGATCTTTTTCTACGACCAGTAGCACTCCAACTTTGTTTTGCCATGCATATCCTCCTAATCTATTTTAAGCTCTACAGGTTGTTGAGCTGCATGTTTATGATCGCTTCCACGATAAACAAACAATTTTTTTCCCATAGCTCTTCCAAGTCTATTATGAGGAAGCATTCCCTTAATAGCTCTTTCCATCATTTCTTCTGGATATTCTTGAATCATAGTTTTTGCATTTCTCTCACGTAGTCCTCCTGGATAACCACTGTGATTATAATACATCTTGTCATTTAATTTATTTCCAGTTAAAATTGCTTTTTCTGCATTGATTACAATAACATAATCTCCACAATCTACATAAGGTGTAAAAGTTGGCTTATGTTTTCCTCTTAAAATTGAGGCAACTTTTGTAGCAATACGACCTACTGGAAGTCCAGTCGCATCTACAATAAACCAAGCACGTTCAATATTTTCTTTCTTTTGTAAAAATGTACTCATATATATTTCCTTTCACTGTTTTTTCTATCTAAACTTTCCCAAGGTTAAGATAGTAGAACAAATAAAATGTACCGATTAAAATTATATGCAATAGAAGTCAAAAAGTCAAACAAAATAACCAAATTTATAAGAATTTTATACTTATTCTTCTAATTCATATTCAATTTCATCTAAATAAAGTCCATTTGCAGGAGCAGTACGTAATTGATAAACATAATTCTCATCTTCTAACATTTTTTTAATAAGGTCTAAATTACATCGATTTTCACCATAATCTATTATGGCTCCCACCAAGTTTCGAACCATGTACCGATAAAAACTTTTTCCTTCAAAAATAATTTGAATAATATCTTGATTTTGTTTTATTTCAATGTTCGAAATAATGGCATTATAATGATCTCTTTTTCCTGATACAAAATTATGAAAGTTATAACCACCTACAAATAAATTTGCACATTGTTTCCATTTTTCTAAATTAACTTTTTGATGATATTGTAAATAATAATTTTCTTTGAAAGGACTAAATTCACCAGTCCAAATTTGATAAACATATCTTTTTTTTATTACAGAAAAGCGTGCATGAAAGTCATCTTTTACTTTTTTGATTAAAATAATATGAATAAAAGGATGTACCATATTATTTAAAGCATATAATAAATTTTCTTCTGGAATTTCATTGAATAATTCAAAATGAACATATTGACCTCTTGCATGAACTCCCCGATCTGTTCTACCAGCCCCTTTAATCACAACAGGATTTTGATCTAAAGTAGTTAAAGCTTCTTCTAACTTTTTTTGAATCGTTTCTTCTTTTTTTAATCTTTGAAATCCATAAAATTTACTACCATCATAAGCAATTTTAATCAAATATTTCATAACTTATCTCCTGAATTAACACTTCGATAGATTGCCTTTAAAACCTCTTTCGTTTCAATATATGGTTCTAATTTAATATGATTTTGATTTAATTTTTTAATAAAAGCAATAATAGGTGGCATTTCTAAATATTGATATATTTCTTCTTGATAAAAGTCATCCAATAAAACATAATCATTTTCACGAAATAATATAAATTTTGAGACCATTCCAAAAAGAAAAGTAATATCATTTGTAAAACAAAGAATGCATTTTCCATACTTTGTTAATTTTAAAAATAATTTCTGATAATAACTGCGATCTTTTCCATAAAAACCCAATTCAAAATTTTGAAATAAAATCGTTTCAGAACGATTTAAAAGCGCTTCCACAAATTGTAAGCGTTTATATTCTGTTCTTGATAAAGAAATCCCACTTTTTTCTAATACATTAGGATCTAACAAGACCATTTTACAAGCATCTTGGAATTTAGATTCTGAAAAATCAAAAATCGTTTCTTGAAAATAATCTCGCACTTTTTTTTCATATTTCTTTCTATTATCTAACACATAAGATATTTTTTGATTATTGATTAACTTTTCAAAAGAACCACTAAAATTAAGAAAGGAAATGATTTTTCCTTGTTTTATAAAATCTTTTAATTTGATTTCCATAATTGCTCAATCAACTCCTGTTCATTTAAAAAAATATCATTAATCATTTCATAACTTTTTAATTGTAAAGATAAATCAATTATAAAAGGTAAAGAAAAACCTAATTTATGCATGATTTTTTCTTGTTTTAAAACATTTACAGTTTTGCCTTCCATCAAAATACCATTTTTGCCCATAACAATACAATACGGAAAAAGAAGTGTATCTTCAATATTACTTGTCACATAAAATAATGTAATATGAAATGCTTGTAATAAAGTTAACAATTCTACTTTTTCTTGTGTTTTAAAACTTTGTAATATATCGTCTACGAAGAAAAAAGTTGGAAATTGTAACACTTTTACAAGAATAGAAACTTTCAATTTAAATTTTAAATTTAATTCTGAATAAGAATAATTTAAATGGGTTAATTTTAAATATTCAAAAATCAATTGTTGATGCTCAGAAGTTAATTCTTGAAAATGAATTAATTCATCAATTGTTCCTACTAAATCTAAAATTTGAAATAAAAACTGACATGGATTTCTTTTTATTATTAAACCAGAATAAATTACTTCATCAGCAATAGCTTTTAATAAAAGTGTTTTACCAATATTCGTTTGACCAATTAAACAAACATTCTTTTTATGTTCTAAAACATAAGAAAAATGATCAAAAATAATTTGATTGTCAGTAGAAATTCCTACTTCTTTCATTTGTAGTTTTTTTTTCATAAAATCACTTCAAAATCTATTCTAATAGAAATCAAAAAAAAAAGGAAGATTTTTTTCTTTTTAATTCGTGTTATTCGGTATCTTTATAATAATTTCATTTGGTAAAGAATACATATATTTTTCTCTTGCATATCTTGCTACATAATCTGAATCATGTAATTTTACTACTTCAGAATTCAAAGACTCCCAATCAGAGAGCAAATCATCATATTTATTATTCAAAGTAAATAATTGTCGCTTATTTTCTACTATTTGCACCCAATCCTGAAATATAGTACCTACAAAAAAACTAATAACAAGTACTAAAACTCCAGTTAGAGCAAAAAGACGTCGCTTTGCTTTGGTTTTTGTAGACACCCTTCTTTTCATTCTATATCACCTTAATATTTTAACAAATTATATCATTTGTGAAATAGCTTTTCAATGAAAGGACAAAACTTTACATTCTTTTTGACATAGCGAAAAAGAAATTTTTCAACAATATATCCTATCAAAGTAACGATTAAAAAATAAATATGTACAACTCCATAATTAATATAATATAAAATTAAAATATAAAACAAAGATGCATCTAAAATAAATAAAAAAGTAATGATATACCGCATTATACTTTTTAAAGAATAAACCATTTTATAATGATAACGACTTAAAAAGGAAAATAAAATACCATATAAAAAAGAAATAAAAAATGATAATAATTGAATTTGATTTTCCATTATTTAAATAATTTTGTAAAGATAGATTCTTCTTTCATCTTTTCTTTATTCTCTAAATAATTAAAACTATTTATTTTTCCTTTTATCCTTACATTACCATCATGAGTATCCAAGCGAAGAATTTCCAATCCTTCTCCTTTTAATAATAAAACTCCCATGGTTGTTTCTAATAAAAATTCTTCATGATCAAAACTACTAATTTTTTTTACACCTGTTAAATATATCTGACGGCGATCCATTATTTTTACTTCATGATTACTTGTTACAATTTCTTCTATATTTTTTTCCATCTTGATTTTTCCTCCTAAAAAAAAATATGAAAGAAATATAAAAAATATGAAAAAAAGAGTTCCATTTAGAAACTCTTATTCAGCGTCATCGCTTTTATTGTATTCTTCGAAAATAGCTTCTTCGAACATTTTACGTACATCAGGATTGATTGGATGAGCAATATCTCTATAATCACCAGTAGCAGTCTTTCTGCTAGGCATTGCAATAAATAATCCATTATCTCCTTCTATGATACGAATATCATGAATTGCAAAACTATCATCAATTAAAACAGATGCAATTCCTTTCATTCTTGAGCCTTCTTTTTCAATTTTACGAACGCTAACTGATGTAATCTTCATTGTTACACTCCTTCTAAAGTTTCTTATTAAACTTAATATTATCATATAGCAGAACACATTTGAAATCAATACATTTTTACAAGTATTTTACGACTACTTCACCAGTTATCACATCAGCATAATTAAAACTTTTTTCGATATCATTTACCAATACCGTAAAAATATATGGATACATTTTTGATAACGTACCAATAAAATATTCGGTTTTATTTCGTAAACCATAAACCGATACTTCTACTTTTTCATCTAAATGATGACTCATTTTCTCTTTTACAATTTCAATATTCAAAAAGAATCCCCTCTCATCTTGGATATCCAACATACATAAGACCGTTACACATTAAACCACCCATACCATCTTTTCCATACTTTGTTTTATCCAATAATTCGACTAAATCAATTTGCTTATTTCGTTCACTAGTAGCAACAGTAGTAGCAATAATAGCAGGATCTAAAGCGTGGATATTTACACGTTTAGGACTAGAAGCAAAATTTGCTCCTGCTTTAATTAATTCTTCATAATTACTTTGACAAGCCCCAGCAATAATAACTAATTTTTCATGACTTTTTTCAAATTTTCGAGCTTCTTGAACTGCTTTTACAAAATTTTTAGTATTTTTGTAATTTCTTAAATCATGAATATTTCCCTTTTTTTTATAATAAGCATCGTGACCAGTAATAATAACAACATCTGGTTGGTATTCTAAAAGTAACATATGAATTTTAGATGGAATATCACTTTCACTTATTTTTTTACCAACAGCAAACACTTTATTGGTTTTATAATATTTTAAACATCGTTCTAAATATTCACTATCCCCATCAATATGTAATATTTTTCCAGGCAAATAAAAATAATCACTACGCATTAAATTTTCTTCTTCTAATTTTGTTTCCGTAGTGATTTCTTCTAAATTATCGTTTATCTCTGTTAATACTAAATCATCAATATTACTATCTGCATATAATCTGACATCAACACCTTTTAAATAGCACATATTTCCTTTTATATTAATCACTTTAAAAATGGTATCATTTTGATAACTATTTCGGGTAACAAAGTCTCCCTTTTTAATATCCATAGTATCACCAATATATTATATGAAAAATGCCTAAAAATGATTACGAGAAAAAGGTTTTATACTATAATTCAATCAATTTGTAAATTTATTTATGAAGAGCAAGAAAAATTTCTTTCAATATATTTTCTGAAATTTCCTCTGCTCTTACAGATTCATTAAAATCATATTTTTTTATAATTGGTAAAATAAAATTCCAATCATATTCTTTTAAATTATTTTTTAATGTCTTTCGCTTTTTTGAAAAACATTTTTTCAAAAAAGAAAGATATTCTTTAGACATAAAACTTTCTTGATCTTTTTTCATAAAGCAAACAACAGCACTATCCACATTTGGAGCTGGAGAAAATGCATTTCTTGGAACATCAAACAGTAATTCAACTTGAAAATAACAATTTAATAATACAGTAAAAAATCCATAATTTTTCGAATTAGGTTTTGCACTAAATCGATGTGCAACTTCTTTTTGTACTAATAAAACTATTTTATTAAAAGAAAGTTGAGATGAAATCAAATGTTCAATAATTGGCGTGGTAATATAATAAGGGATATTTGCTATTACATATAAATTTTGATAAGTTATTTTATTAATATCTTCTTTTATGTTTCGTTTTAAAAAATCATCAAAAATAATATTCTTTTCGTATTTTTTTAAAATTGGTTTCATTCTTTCATCAATTTCATAAGCTAGAAAAAAACAATTTTTTTGAACCAAATATTTCGTTAAAGCACCTTTGCCAGGTCCAATTTCTATAATTAAATCTTGATCTGTCACATTTACTGTGTTTGCTATTTTTTGAAGAATTATTTCATCTGTTAAAAAATTTTGTCCTAAACTTTTTTTTGCCTGAATCATTTTTATCACCAACTATATTCAAAATATCAAATCCATCATAAAAAGACAAGATTAGGAATCCCAACCTTGTCTTAAAACATCATAAGTTATAGTCCTTCTACCAACATATTTTCTAGCATATTCATTCGTTTTCGTTAACAAATCTAAATTATTTCCTCTTACTCCACGATCTAATACAATTGCTATAATCGGTTCTTCTGAAATAGTATTTAAATCAAATCTTACAATGGATCCACACGGTAAATTTTTACTAGATGCAACGATATTAACTGTTCCATAAGTTGGATCAAAATAAGTATCTGTACCATCTTTCACATCATAATCTGGCTTACAAGAAAGACTCCCACCACAAGTAGGACAATTTACATAATATCCTGTTAAATAACCAGTTAAACTATCTTTTGTTGTAAAAATATCAGTACGAATATCTTCCGTTAACTTTAAAGCCATAGTTGATAAATCAATTGTTTGATTTGTTGCTTTATTAATAAATAAAGTTTCAACATGACTAACGCTTGATTCAGCTATTAATAATACAAAAATAATGATACAAGCTCGAATTATTTTGGATATTTTCCATTTTTGAAATATCTCCAAAAAACTCACCTCAAATCATGAATTCATCGTAACATAGTTAATTTAGTTTGTCAAAAATAGAAACGATATTTTCATTGGTAACTTTTTCTACTTGATTGAATGAAACTTTTAACTCTTTGGATATAAAATCAGCAATATTTTTTATATATTTTGGCTCATTTTGTGTTCCACGGTAAGGATGAGGAGTTAAATAAGGGCTATCTGTTTCTAATAAAATAGATGAAAAAACGAAAGGTAATATTTCTTTTAATTTACTATTTTTAAAAGTTATTACTCCATTAATACCTAATTTATAACCCATTTTGATGTAAATTTTAGCGGTTTCTAAACTTCCAGTAAAAGAATGAATCACTCCTTTTACAGAATATTTTTTTAAAGTTTCAATTGTATCTTCTGTCGCTTCTCTAGAATGTATTATTACAGGTAATTGAAATTCTTCAGCTATTTTTAATTGTTTTTCAAATAATAATTTTTGTTTTTCCTTCTTTTCTTTTGAATAATAATAATCTAAACCAATTTCCCCAATTCCTAATATTTTTGGATGATTTAATTTATTTTTTAAAAATTCAATATCAGATTCTTGATAATTGTCAACTTCTTCGGGATGAATTCCAATTACTCCATATACAAAAGAATATTTTTCTATTAAGGAAAGAACTTCCATATTACTTTTATGATCACATCCACTTACTATGAAATAAGTAACTCCATTTTCTTTTGCCTGATTTAGTATTTCTTCTATTTGTTCATAATAATCAGAAAATAAATGACAATGAGTATCCCACAAATTCATTATTTTTCCACCTTAATTCTTAGAAAAATTGGGGTGGGATCAAAAACATGATATTTTAAACTTTCTTGAAATTCAAAATGTTCATCCAATTGATTTAATTGTTTTTGAATTTCTTTTCCAGTATCTGGTAAAAAAGGAGTTAAAAAGATTGCCGAAATTCGAATGGACTCCAATAAATGATACAATACTGTTTCTAAACGATTCTTATTTTGATCATCTTTTGCTAAAACCCATGGCATTGTTTCATCAATATATTTATTACTACGACGAAGTAGCTCAAAAATTTCATCCAAAGCTTTTCCAATTTCCAATTCATCCATTCGTTTAGTAACTTTTGTTTTTAAATCATTAATTAATTTTATAAAATCAAAATCGATTGGGTCTGTTTCTTTTTTATTTTCAATATGACCATCAAAATATTTTTTAGCCATTGCAATAGTACGATTTACTAAATTTCCTAAAACATTAGCTAAGTCAGAATTAATTCGATCAATAATTAATTCATTAGTAATATTTCCATCGTGACCATAAGGAATTTCATGTAAAACATAATAACGAATTGCATCTACTCCAAATTGTTTTACTAAATCATCTGCATATAGTACATTTCCTTTACTTTTACTCATTTTATCTTCATTCATTAAAAGCCAAGGATGAGCAAATATTTTTTTTGGCAGAGGTAAATCCAATGCCATTAAGAAAATAGGCCAATAAATCATATGAAAACGAATAATATCTTTCCCAATGACATGCAAATCCGCTGGCCAATATTTCTGAAATTCTTCTTTCGTAGAATCTACATCATATCCTATGTTAGTAATATAATTAGTAAGAGCATCTAACCAAACATAAACAACATGTTTTGGATCGGAAGGAACTTTAATCCCCCAATCAAAAGAAGTTCTAGAAACACATAAATCCAATAAACCTGGCTTAATAAAGTTATTCATAATTTCATTTTTTCGAGATTCTGGTTCAATAAATTCAGGATGTGATTCAATATAATCTTCTAATCTCTTTTGATATTTTGACATTTTGAAGAAATAAGATTCTTCACTTTTTTTAACAACTTCTCTACCACAATCCGGACATTTTCCATCAACTAATTGACTCTCTGTAAAAAAAGACTCACAAGGAATACAATATAAACCTTCATATTTACCTAAATAAATATCTCCTTGATTTAATAATTTTTCAAAAATATTTCCAACTACTTTTTCATGAATTGGATCTGTTGTTCTAACAAACCGATCATATGAAGTATTCATAATATCCCATATATCCTTTATTTCCTGGGAAATATTATCACAATATTCCTGACATGTTACACCTTGTTCTTTGGCTTTGATTGCAATTTTTTCACCATGTTCATCTGTACCTGTTTGAAAATAAACATCATAACCTAATAAACGTTTAAATCTTGCGATCGAATCTGCTAATACAATTTCATATGTATTTCCAATATGAGGTTTCGCAGATGTATAAGCTATAGCAGTAAATATACTAAATTTTTCTTTCATAATTACCTCTTTCTAAAAATAAAAAAGTCACGAACTAAAGGACGAGCAAACCCCGTGGTACCACCTTTATTCATGACTTTCATGCACTTTCTTTCGTAACGTGAATCATCCGTTTTAGCTCCAGAATCATTTTCAATATTTCTTTTTATCTATTCTCACCAAACATAGATTCTCTCAAAAAAAGAAAATATCTCTCTTTCCTTCATTACTAAATTTATGAAAATTCTATCACGTTCATTCAAGAAATGTCAATTTTATTTGCAATCATTAATGCTACAAATTTAGCAAATTGTTTTTCTTCTTTAGAAAAAGAATGGTCTTTCATTAAAATAATTAAACCCAAACAATCTATCGATGATATAATTGGTTGAATATAAAAATAGCCTTCTATTTCATAGTCTTTTAATTCTAATTTTTCATAAGAATTTGATTCATAATTTTCTCTATTTTGTATATACATTAACATTTTAGAATTTAAACTTACATTCTTTAAATCAAATTGTATATTATCTGAAAAAGAAACTACTTTGTCACGATCTGTAATAATTAATGCATAATCCATTATTGTTGGAATAATTTCACATAATTTATTTGAAAAATCTTGATATTCTAACATTCGAGAATATTTTTTTAATATGATTTGATCATCTTCTGTAAAAATTTCTAAATTTTCTCCATCACGAATTCCTAAATGTCTTCTTATTTCTTTTGGAATCACTATTCTTCCTAATTCATCAATTCTTCGAATTACTCCTGTTGACTTCAAAATCGTTCACTCCATTCTAACTATAGTGTTGGAATAAACCTATTATTTTATACAAAAAATTATTTAAATTTAGGAAATACTATTCGAAATTTTATCAAATAATGGAACTACATAATATACAAAATGTTTTTCCAATCCATTTAAATATAAGGAAATCTGAATTTTCTTATTTTCATACTTTAATCTAAATTTTGGATTAATATTATAAGCTTCTAAAAATAATTTATCGCCTTTCATATTAGAACTAATCTCTTCTGGTAATTCAATAATAATTTCACGTTCTGTTTGCTTTACTTTCGTAATTTTTAGCTTTCTTGCAATTTTTTCAAACCATTCTTCATACATATAGATTTCTAAAGACTCAAAAATAGTCCCAAAACGATCTTCTAATTCTTCTTTTAATTGTAATAACGTTTCATAACTATCTATAGTATTGATCTTTTGATGTAATTCTATTTTTAATTCTTCATCACTAACATATTCATCTTTAATATGGGTTTCTACATTAATGAGCGATTTGTTTTCTTCTTCTTCTGGTTCTACTATTTCTCCTCGTAAGCGTTTCATTTCTTCCTCAACCATTTTCATATATAAAGATATCCCGACAGTATCTACAAAACCAGCTTGTTCACTACCAAGTAAATCACCTGCTCCACGAATGGATAAATCACGCATAGCAATTCGATATCCACTTCCTAATTCCGTAAATTCTTTAATGGCTTGTAATCTTTTAACAGCTATATCATTTAATACATGATTAGATCGATACATTAAATAAGCATAAGCAATTCGATTACTTCTGCCTACACGTCCTCTTAATTGATATAATTGGCTTAAACCAAAATGATCCGCATCATAAATAATAAGAGTATTTGCATTTTGAATATCAATTCCTGTTTCAATAATTGTTGTACAAAGTAAAATATCATATTCATGATGAATAAAAGAATTCATTATATTTTCTAAATCTGTTTTTGACATTTGTCCATGAGCAAAAGTGATTCTAGCTTCTGGTACAAGTTGTTTTAATTCATTCATTTTTTTCTCTATAGTAGCAATCTGATTATATAATATAAAAATTTGACCATTTCTAGAAAGTTCTTTATAAATTGCATCCTTGATTAAAAAAGGATTTTCTTCAATCACATAAGTTTGTACTGGATAACGATTAACTGGAGCTGTATCAATAATTGATAAATCACGTAATCCACTCAAAGCCATTTTTAAAGTTCTTGGAATGGGAGTTGCAGAAAGTGTTAAAACATTAACATCATTTTTAAATTTTTTTATTTTTTCTTTATGAGTAACACCAAAACGTTGTTCTTCATCAACTATTAGTAAGCCAAGTTTTTGAAATGTTACGTCATCACTAAGTAATCGATGAGTGCCAAATACCATATCAATTTTTCCTGTTTTTAAACCTTCAATAATCCGCTTAGTATCCTTATGACTTGTGAAGCGATTTAATAAAGCAATTTCTATAGGATAATCCGCAAAACGAATCATTGCAGATTCATACTGTTGTTTACTTAATATTGTAGTAGGACATAAATAAAATACTTGTTTATTATTTAAAATCGTTTTAAAAATAGCACGAAATGCAACTTCTGTTTTACCAAATCCCACATCTCCACATAATAATCGATCCATTGGAACCGAACTTTTTAAATCGCGATTAATATCTTGAATTGCTCTTAACTGATCTTTTGTTGGCTCATATGGAAATAAGGAAGAAAAAACTTCTTCTTCAACATAATCTTGATATGCTATTCCTTTAATACTACTTCGTTTTGCATACAGATTAATTAATTCCTCAGATATATCATGAATTCTCTTTTGAATTGCTCTTTTTTTATTTACCCAAGAAGTCGAATTTAATTTATTTATTTGTGGCTTCATACCATCTTTATCTGAATACTTATAGATCGTTGAAATTTTTTCTACTGGAATATAAATTTTGTCATTACCAGCATAATTAATTTGTATATAATCCTTTTTTAATCCTTGTTGAACTAAAGTTACAACTCCATAATAAATTCCAATACCATGTGCTCGATGAACTACATAATCTCCAGATTTCAAAGAATCTAAAACATTCACTTTTCTACCAATACGATAATTATTTTTATAGTGAATTGTTTGATCTTGAATTTTTTCAATATCATATTCTGAAATGACAACATAGTTCTGAAACAGAAAACCATGATTGATTTTCTGTTTTAAAATGGTAATAAAATTTTTATCGATTTTGGATTTATCATATTGAATAGGAAAATCATGAAACAATTCTTTTACTTGTTTAATTTGATTTTCTTTTGATAAGCAAAATACTATTTTTTTAGATAAATGATAATTTTCTTCTATAAAATTAAATAATTTTTGAAAGTCTCCCTGAAAATTATTAATTTCTTTAGAATCATATTGATAAACACTTGCTTTTTTAATAAATTGATCAAAAGTATTTAAATACAAATGATAAGACACACAAATATCTTCAAAAGAATACATATATTGTTTTTCTTTTTCATTTTTTGATATCTTATATTCAAAAATATCTTCTTCTAATTTTTGGTAGCTGGTTTTAATTTGATGGAAATCTTTATAAATTACAATTGGTTCTTCCATATAATCATATAAAGAACTAGTACTAGAAGTTTCAATTTCTTGATATGGATGAATTTCTACTTGATCTACATTCTCTAAAGACAATTGTGAAGATTCATCAAATTGACGAATTGATTCAATTTCATCTCCAAATAATTCAATTCGAAATGGTTTTTCTTCATAAACAGGAAAGACATCTATAACAAAACCTCGTACTGCAAATTCTCCTGTAGAAGTTACCAAAGTTTCTTTTTTATACCCATACTGTACTAATTGTTCTTGAAAAGAATTTCGATCTAAATGTAAATTTTTCTGTAAAGATATTGTGAATAAATTTTGTTGATTAACATCTGGTAAAAAACGTAAAAATCCTGTTAAATTAGTAATGACAATAAAATGCCCTTCCTTGATTTTTTCTAATGTTTCTAGACGCTTCATTTTTAATTCAGGAGAAATTGCCACAGCAACAGATGATAAAAAATCGTCCATTGGAAACAGTAAAACTTGTTCAGTATAAGTTTGTAAAGAATTGTATATTTGATTTGCTTCATATAAAGTACTTGTTAATACTAAAACATTTTTTTGAAAATGTTGAAATGTTTGCAATATGTAAAAAATGTTTAACTCATTTGTTAAACCTTGTATAATACTACCATTTTCAAAATGAAAATAAGTTGTTTCCATAATACGCTCCTTTAGTTAAATTTACACATCGTTTTATCTACTCCATCTTGAATAAATGATTTAATAATATCGTGATAAGTTTGATATTGTTTTTTTATGATTTCCATTTCATGTTTTGAAAATTTACCTAATACATAATCAATTGTATCATCACACTTAGCCGATGCAATACCAATTTTTAATCTACAGAAATTATTATTTCCCAAAGAAGAAATAATTGATTTAATTCCATTATGTCCTCCAGAAGAACTATTTTTCTTAATACGATGTGTTTGAAAAGGTAAATCTAAATCATCTTGAATGATTAAAATATCTTCCATTCTAATATGATAAAAATCTACTGCTTTTCTCACAGAATTTCCAGAAAGATTCATGTAAGTACTTGGCTTTAAAAAAAGAACTTTCTCATTATTTATTGTTTTAATTTGATAAAATCCATCAAATTTATTCTTCCATAAATTATTATTGATATACTCATCTAAAATCATAAATCCAATATTATGTCTCGTATTTTCATATTCTTTTCCAGGATTACCCAGACCTACAATAAGTTTCATTTTATTCCTCCCTCAAAGAGTTTTTGATATGTTGTTAATTCATCTAAAAAAATTGGTTGATGAATTTTCATACCTATATTACCTCGTTTTATTGCACGAAACAATATTAAAAAAGAGGATTCTTTTCTTTTTGGATAAACCAAATAAAGATCCTTTACTCGCAACTTATATTTTTCCATTAATACTAAAATTTCTTGTAAGCGCTCAGAAATATGTACCAAATAAAAATTTCCCTTATCTTTTAAAAAATGAGACGCAATAGAAATGATTTCTTCTAAGTTAATTTCAACTTCATGTCTAGCTATTTGCTTGATTTTTTCTTGATTCAAAAAAGCTTTGTGATGAAAAGGAAAATAAGGTGGATTGCAGGTAATTATATCAAAATTATTTCCCGGGAAATATGTGGATAAGTTTTTTATATTATCATGAATAATTTGAATCTGATTTTCTAAATGATTATAATGAACCGAATCTTGTGCTAGCTGATAAATTTCATTTTGTAATTCAATTCCAACTATAGGAATAGATAATTTTGTTGTTAAAATAATAGGAATAATTGCGTTACCAGTACATAAATCTAAAATTGTTTTATCCTTTTTATGAAATTTTACACATTCTGCTAAAAGTATGGAATCTAAAGAAAATTTAAAACCTTCTTCATATTGATAAATTTTTAAATTGGGATAATCATATACATCATTAAGTATTTTTTTCATCTAAATAAAATTCCTTATATTCATTATTTATAAAAACTTTATATTTTCGATTTAATATATCAATACTAGTAACTACTCCTTCTCCTAATGGTGTATTCATTTTTTGTCCTAGATTAGGCATTCCAATCTGACATTTTTGATATTCCTCATCTTCATATGCTAAACAACACAATAATCTTCCACAACATCCATTAATCTTAGAAGGATTTAAAGCTAAATTTTGATTTTTAGCCATATTCATACTAACAGACTCTAAATGATTTAAAAAACTAGAACAACATAATTCACGACCACATGGACCAATTCCACCAATTTGTTCGGCTTTATCACGTGCACCTACTTGTCTTAATTCAATTCTAGTACGATAAATACCAGCTAATTTTTTTGCAAGTTCACGGAAATCTACTCGTTCATCAGCATAAAAGTTTAAAAGCAATTGTTGCCGATCAAAAGTAAATTCAGAATCGATAAAATTCATCTTTAAATTTAATTCATTTGCTAATTTTTTTGCATTTTTTAAAGCAGAATTACTATCTTTTAAATTTATTAAATATTGTTCATAATCTTTTTTTGTACTAATTCTTATAATATTTTTAATATTTTCTTTAAAAGATTTAATATGTGTTTCATCTACACGATTTACTACTTTTCCAAACTGTAAGCCTTTTTCCGTTTCCACAATAACTGTTACATTCATAGGAATTTTTAAATCATGTCCATTAAAATAATAAACTTTTCCTTTATCGCGAAAAGTAACTCCATAAATATTCATTTTTACGACCTCGTTTCTAATACAAATCGATCTAATAAAAGATTAATATTAACATTATAGCTTAATTCTTCTTCCAATTGTCTTACAAAATTCATTTGTTTCACAAAATAATTAGATGTATTTTTTAAAATGAATTTTAGTATATCATACTTTTCTGAAAAAATATTTTGATTTAAAGAAATCAGATATAAATCGTGATAAATATTAAAAACAGCTTGAAATAAAAGTTGATATTGTTCTTTTTTAAAATCATAATCATGAAAAAACTCACGATTGATTGATACAGATAATTCTTTGTTTTCATGAATATGTTTTAAGTATTGCAATGCTATTAATTCCATATTAATATCTTTTGTAATATCCTCATAAAATGCTGAAATAATCTGACATCTACTTTTTATAGTATCAATCATATTTTCTTTATTATTAGTAATAAAAAAGCCTAAAATACCATCTTCTGGCTCTTCTAAAAATTTTAATATAGCATTTGCGGATGAAGAATTAAATTTTTCTGAATTTAGTACAATATATATATTGTACTTTGAAAAAATTGGCATTGTACTAAATTTCTGTTTTAATCCTAATATTTGCTCCTTTTTAATGTTTTGACCTTCTAATCGAATCATGTCAAAAGACGGTAATTGTTCTGTATCAATTAAATGACATAAATTGCAATCAGTACAATTTTCTTGATATTTCTTTTCACAGATAATTTCCTTTATAATTTTTTTTAAATCTTTTAGACATTTATCTTGATCATTTGTTTCAATCAAAAAAGCATGAGAAAGACGATTCTCATGATAATTTTGAAGAATTTGCTTGAAATGATTATAAACCATATTACCACCTAATATAATTATACTAAGAAATACATTATAATTAAAGACAATAATCCTGGTAATCCTAAAATCGATACAATTCCAACAGTAACAAGGTTAATTGGGACAAAAATATTAATGGATGATACTAATAAATTAAAACCGTATAAAATAACGAATGCTACTACTACTTTTTTTAAAACATTTACTATTTTTTTTATCATAAAATAATCCCTCAATCCATTTTATGATAACTACAAAAAATTTATTCAGAGATCTGTCGTCTATCACTTAAAGCTTTATCTAAAGTAATCGTATCAATATAATCAATTTCGGCTCCCATTGGAAGACCATAAGAAAGTCTTGATATTAGAACATTTTTTCCTTCAAATATTTTTTTGATATACAATGTTGTAGTTTCTCCTTCTATAGAAGATTTTAAAGCCAAAATAATTTCTGGATTTTCTAATTTTTCAATTCTTTTGACTAAACTATTTAGATTAATATCATCAGCACCAATATTATCTATTGGAGAAATTAAACCATTTAAAACATGATAAACTCCATTAAAATTACCTACTTTTTCAAAAGAAAAAACACTTTTATAATCTTCAATTACACATATTATATTTTGGTTACGATCACTTGATGAACATATGGAACAAATTTCATCTTCCGTTATATGACCACATATTCCACAAGTATGTAAGTTTTGTTTTGCAAGTTTAATGTCTTCAGAAAAATGAACAATTTCTTCTTCTCTTATATCTAAGGTAGCCAAAGCTAATCGTTCAGCGCTTTTTTCTCCAATTCCTGGTAATTTTTTATAAAATTCAATTATTTTTTCTAACTTTTCTGGATAAATTTTCATTACATTAAACCATCAAGCATTCCAGCATAAGATCCCATTTTTTCTTGAAATGCAAAGTCTATTTTTGACATGACATCTTTAATTGCTAGATGAATCATATCTTCTAACATTTCATGATCATCTTCTAAAATTGGTTCTTTATGTAAAATTTTAATTGAAATCAATTCTTTTTTTCCATTAAACGAAACTTCTACCCAATCTGATTTTCCTGTAAAAATTTCAGAATTTAGTTCTTCCTTCTTTTTTTGTAAATCTTTTTGCATTTTCTGTGCTTGTGCCATAATACTTTGCATATTCATATTATTTCCTTCTTTCTAAATTATTTCTATTTTATCATGATCAAAGACTTCTTGTGCAATTTTCTCTGAATCAGAAATATCTTCTTCTACTTTATCTAATAAAATAGGAACTTCCTCTATTAATTCATATTTTTTTCCTTGCTTTATATTATCAATATAATTTTGTTTTTCTTGTACCCATTGTTCAGTAGTTAAAGCAATAAAACTTAATTCTTGATCAAAAAATTCGCATAAATAATCAGTAATTTCATTAATTTGGCGATTCATTAATAAAACTGTACTTTCTAAAGAATTTACAATAATCACGTTAGTAGAAGATGCTGCAACTATTTCAGAATCAATTAATAAGTTCAATATTTCATCTGGAATGGGAGATGTGGATAAGTCATTCCACATAATTTTTAATTCTTGTAATAACTCTTTTTTTGCACCAACAAAACAATTATTAACACGAATTTCTTTTAATTTTTTTAAAGATTCCGAAAAATTCGTTAATTCTAATTGTTCAGAAGATTCTTTTGGTTCCTTTAAATCTTCCACTTTATTGTTTTTTTGCTTGATTTCATTTTCTACGATTGTAATATCATTATCTTCTTCTTTTTGTGTTTGTAAATAATTACTTTGTTCTTTCTTTACATAATTTAAACATATTAATTCAATTAAAATATATGGATTTAAATTGATATTAGTACGATTTAAGCAATCATTTAATTCAAAAATTAAACTTTTAGCTTGTTCATAACTAAGTTTTCCAGAAATTATATTTGTTTTTATATTTATTGCATAATTCATAATCTCCTGAATTAATTTTTTAATAAAAATTTTATAATCCGTTGAACTATTTATTAATTTTTCAAATTGTTTGATTAATTCAGCAATATTATTTTCTAAAATGCTATTAAAAATATTTTTTATAAAAACAGTAGAAATAGAACCATAATTAGATAATATATTTTCAAGAGTAATTTTTTTTGAAACAGAAGATAATTGATCTAATAAACTGAGAGCGTCTCGCATTCCGCCTTCTGAAATATAGGCTAATTCTAAAGATGCTTCCTCTGTAATTTCAATTTGTTCTTTGTTACATACATAATTAATTTGTTTTTGCAATTCATCAATTGAAAACTTTTTAAAATCAAATCTTTGGCAACGAGATAAAATAGTAATTGGAACACTTTCTATATTTGTTGTTGCCATAATAAATACTACATGTGATGGGGGTTCTTCTAATGTCAATAATAAAGCATTAAATGCACTTGTAGTCATCATATGTACTTCATCTATAATATAAATTTTATATTTACTATTTGTTGGAGCTATTTTTATATTGTTGATAAGTTCTCTTATTTCATCCACTCCATTATTAGAAGCAGCATCTATTTCAATAATATCTGAACTTGTAGCAAAATTTAAACAAGAATTACATTTTCCACAAGATTCTCCATCAATTGGATGTTCACAATTAATTGTTTTTGCAAAAATTTTTGCTGTACTTGTTTTTCCAGTCCCTCTAGGTCCTGTAAAAATATAAGCATGTGATATTTTTTGTTGTTTTATTGCGTTTTGAAGCATATTTTTTGTATATTCTTGACCTACAATAGATTGAAAACTATCGGGCCTATATTTTCGATAAAAGACCTTATAATTCATTAAAATCACCAAATTTATTATATCATATTACAGTTTCTTTTCTATCTTTTACATTTAAAAAATGCAGATAAAATCAATTTATATTCGTCTTCCAATTCTTTTTTTAAAATTGGTTGATAAGTAGTTTTATTATATTCTTTTTTATAATCTAATTTATCACATAAATAATTTACTTGTTTGATTCTAGATTGATTTATAATATTTTCACACATAGAACATGGTTTTAATGTAACATATAAAATGCAATCATTTAAATTCCACCTTTTTAATTTTTTGGATGCTTTTTTAATAGCTAAAACTTCGGCATGTGCCATTATGTCTTTTCTTTTTTCTCTTAAATTATAAGCTTTAGATATAATTTGATTATTTTTTATTATCAGTGCTCCAATTGGAACCTCATTCTTTTTAGCTGCTTTTTTTGCTAATTTTATACATTTTTCAATATATTTATTATCCATAAAAACACCTCTATATTAAAATGTTCCACGTGAAACATATTATAAATAAAAAAATGTGCACACAAACAGAGATTATATTGGCTGCTATCTTCCGATCCTGACCATTTTATAATATATTTGTTGCACAAACTTATTTTATCAAAAATTTCATTGTTAAGCAATATCCCATAAAAATACTTCAGCATTTTAATAATTTATATAAAAAATAGAATGTTTCACGTGAAACATTCTATTCTTCTTCATTCATTTCAGAATCTTCTATGCTATCCTCATGGTTTACTAAACTAATCGTTGAAACAGTTTGTTCATTTTTTAAATTAATTAATCGAATTCCTTGAGTTACTCTTCCTAAAGTCGAAATTTGAACTAATGGCATTCGAATTAACATTCCAGTATCAGTTATCACTATAACATCCTGATTTTCTGAAACTACTTTAAATGCAGCTATATTTCCATTTTTTTCAGTTACATTCAGTGCTTTTACACCTTTACTTCCACGTTTTGTAGCTCTATATTCACAAACATTTGTCTGTTTTCCATATCCTTTTTTTGTTACTATTAAAATTTTATCATTTTCTGTAGCAATTTCAGCTCCAACACACACTGCATTATCTAAATTAATTCCTCTTACACCAGTTGCTGTTCTACCCATGACCCTTAATTCGGATTCATCAAATTTTACCATTCTTCCTGAACTTGATCCTAGTAAAATTAAATCGTTTCCTGTAGTCTTTTTTACAGCGATTAATTCATCATTATCTTTTAAATTAATACATATCTTTCCAGATGTACGAATACTATCGAAATCTTTAATATTTGTTTTTTTCACTATACCCATTTTAGTTACAAATAAGAAATGTTGATAACTTTCATCGTTTCCTACATTGATTACACTATTAATCATTTCATCTTTTTCAATTTGTAAAAGATTAATAATTGGTAAACCTTTTGATTGACGACTATATTCTGGAATTTCATATCCTTTTAATCGATAAACTTTTCCTTTATTAGTAAAGAATAAAACATAATCATGTGTGGATAAGTTAATTAAATGTTCAACAAAATCTTCTTCATTTGTTCCCATTCCTTTTACTCCTACTCCACCACGATTTTGAGATTTAAATGTATCTACTGTTGTTCTTTTAATATACCCTTTATTAGTAAGAGCTATCATAATATCTTCTTCTGGTATTAATGATTCATCTTCAATGAATTCTATGGCTGTCATATCAATATCAGTTCTTCTTTCATTAGCATATTTATTTTTAATTTCTAATAATTCTTCTCGAATAATTGCTAATACTTTTTTTTCACTTGCTAAAATTGATCGTAATTCTTCTATTAATTTTAATAATTCTATTAATTCATTTTCAATTTTTTCACGTTCTAATCCCGTCAAGCGACGTAATTTCATTTCCAAAATTGCATTTGCTTGAATTTCATCTAATCCAAATTTCTGCATTAATTGTTCTCTTGCTACGACATCTGTTTGTGATTCACGAATTGTTTTAATTACTTCATCTAAATGATCTAAAGCAATTTTTAAACCTTCTAAAATATGAACACGTTCTTCGGCTTTACCTAATTCATATTTCGTACGACGAATTATAATTTCTTTTTGATAATTAATATATTTTGCAATAATATCCTTTAAAGGTAATACTTTTGGGGTTTGTTCATCTAACATTAAAAAATTAATACCAAAAGTAGTTTGCAATTGAGTATGTTTATAAAGATTATTTAAAACAACATTTGCATTGGCATCTCTTTTTAAATAAATTACAACTCTTACTGGATTTTCTAAGTTTGATTCCTCATGTAAATCACTGATTCCATCAATAATTTTATCTCGAACCAATTCTCCTATACGTTTTTGAAAATCTGCCTTATTTACTTGATAAGGAAGTTCAGTAACAATGATACGAGATTTTCCATTATTTTCATCGATTTCTACTTTACCACGTATAGTAATCGAACCACGTCCGGTTTCATAAGCTTTTTTTATCCCACTATTCCCCAATATCGTAGCTCCAGTTGGAAAATCTGGACCTTTAATATATTGCATAAGTCCCACTGTATCAATTTCATGATTATCAATATATGCTACACATCCATCAATCACTTCTCCTAAGTTATGTGGAGGAATATTCGTAGCCATACCAACAGCAATTCCCATTGTTCCATTTACTAAAATATTTGGAAATCTACTTGGTAAAATCTTAGGTTCTTTCTCAGTTTCATCAAAATTAGGTTCAAAATCCACTGTATTTTTATTAATATCCCGAACCATTTCCAAAGATAATTTTGATAAACGAGCTTCAGTATAACGCATTGCAGCTGCTCCATCGCCATCCATATTACCAAAATTTCCATGGCCATCAACTAACATATGACGAAAACTAAACGGTTGTGCCATACGCACCATTGCATCATAAATCGAAGAATCTCCATGAGGATGGTATTTTCCCATAACATCTCCAACGATTCTTGCACTTTTTCGATGAGGTTTATCAGGTGTATATCCAGATTCATACATAGAATACATAATTCTTCTATGAACAGGTTTTAAGCCATCTCTTAAATCTGGTAATGCTCGAGATATAATTACGCTCATTGCGTATTCCATAAAAGAATCTTGAACTTCATTTACTATATTATTTTCTACAATTCTATCCATAATTTACCTTTAACCTCCTAAATATCTAAATTTTTAACAAATGTTGCATTTTCTTCAATATAAGATTTTCTAGGAAGAACATCATCTCCCATTAAATCAGTAAATACTTGATCTGCTGCCATTGCATCATTAACTGTAATTCTTTTTAATACACGATTTTCAATATGCATTGTAGTTTCTCTTAAATCGATCGCATCCATTTCTCCCAAACCCTTAAAACGATTTACAATTGGTTTTGCGTTTGGAGGTAAAGTTGCTCGATATTCTGCTAATTCTTCATCTGTTTGTACATATTTAATGTTTTTACCATAAACAACTTTATATAAAGGTGGTTGTGCTGCATAAACATATCCTCCTTCAACAATCGGTCTAAAAAAACGATAAAATAATGTTAAAAGAAGAATTCTAATATGACTTCCATCCACATCAGCATCGGTCATGATAATGATTTTATGATAACGAAGTTTTTCAATATCAAATTCATCTCCAATACCAGTACCAAAAGCCGTAATAATTGTTCGAATTTCCTCATTTCCTAAAGCTTTATCCAATCTTGCCTTCTCCACATTTAAAATTTTTCCACGAAGTGGCAAAATAGCTTGTGTTTTTGGCATTCTGGCATCTTTCGCAGAACCTCCTGCACTATCTCCTTCGACAATAAAAATCTCTGATATAGAAGCATCTTTACTGGTACAATCAGATAATTTTCCAATTGTATTAAAAGTATCTAAAGGAGTTTTACGTCTTGTAAGTTCTCGTGCTTTTTTTGCAGCTATACGTGCTCTTGCCGCTATACTAGCTTTTTCAATAATAATTTTTGCTTCTTCTGGATTTTCCATCAAAAAACGTTCAAAACCATTACTAAAAACATCATCTGCTATCTTTTTTACTTCTGCACTACCAAGTTTTCCCTTCGTTTGTCCTTCGAATTGAGGATCTGGATGTTTACAACTAACAATCATTGTTAAACCTTCTCGAACATCATCACCAGATAAATTTTCATCGTTTTCTTTTATTATTTTCGCATTTCTCGCATAATTATTGATAATTCTAGTTAATGATCTTTTTACACCATCTTCATGGGTTCCACCATCACCTGTATTAATATTATTAACAAAAGAATAAATAGAAGAATTATAAGAATCATTATATTGAAGAGCTACTTCAATAATAATATCATTTTCTTTTCCTTCCACATATACAATATCATTATGAATTGGAGTTTTATTTTTATTTAACATTTGAACATATTCAATAATTCCTCCATTATAAAGAAAATTTACACTTTTATTTTCTTCTCTTTCATCAATCAAACGAATTTGTAACCCTTTATTTAAAAAAGCGATTTGTTGTAAACGATTTGCTAAAGTATTAAAATTAAAAATAGTAGTTTCTTGAAAAATAGTTGCATCTGGTTTAAATGTAACTGTTGTACCTGTCCGTTCCTCCGCACATTTATCCACTATTTTTAATGGTTCTACTGGAGTACCTCCATTTTCAAAACGTTGATAATGAACTTCTCCCTCACGATAAACTCTTACCTCAAGCCAATCAGATAACGCATTTACAACACTCGCTCCAACTCCGTGAAGTCCTCCACTTACTTTGTATCCTCCACCACCAAATTTTCCTCCTGCATGAAGAACTGTAAAAATAGTTTCTACTGTGGATAACCCGGTTTTAGAATTAATACCAGTTGGCATTCCTCGTCCATCATCTTTTACAGTAATTGTATTTCCTTTTCCAATAATGACTTCAATATCGTCACAATATCCAGCTAATGCTTCATCCACAGCATTATCAACAATTTCCCATACTAAATGATGAAGTCCAACTTCACTAGTTGTACCAATATACATTCCTGGACGTTTTCTAACTGCTTCTAATCCTTCTAATACTTGAATATCATTATCATTGTAATGTTGTTTTTCTGTCATTTTAACCCTCCATTATTTTTCCATTATCTATTAAATAATGAGAATAATCATCTTCTTGAAATCTTTTAAAATGTTCTAGATTCGTTGTTGTAATAAAAACTTGAATTTCTGATGAAATAAAATTTAAAATATTATCAATTTTTTGATTGTCTAATTCACTAAATAAATCATCTAATATTAATATTGGATAATATCCTTTTTTCTTTTTAAATAATTCCATTTCGGCAAATTTCATTGCTATAATAGCATTTTTTTGCTGACCTTCGGAACCATAATCTCTCAAATCATACTCATCTAATAAAAAAGTAAAATCATCGGTATGAATTCCAAAATTTGTTTTACCAAAACTCAAATCTTTTTTGAAAGCTTTTTGATACATTTTCATAATATCTTGCTTTTTTAAATCTTGATAATCTGAAACATATTGAATGATTAAATTACCAATCCCTGTAATATTTTGATAAATATTAGTTAAATATTGATTAATTAACTCTACAAATTTTTTTCGTTCTTCATAAATTTTAATTCCATAATCAATTAATTTTTCTGTCAAAATATTTAAATAATCAAGACTTTGATTTCCATTTATTAATAATTGTTTTAAATATGCATTTCTTTGTTTTAGCAATTGATTATAAGAATTTAAATCTTTTAAATACGATAAACTTAATTGTGAAATATCAATATTTAAATTTTTTCTTCGGATAGATGGTGTATCTTTTATAATTTTTAAATCATTTGGATGAAATAAAATAATATTAATTTTTGATACATAATCGCTTAATTTCAATACTTTATTATTATTAATTTTAACTTTTTTACCTTCTTTACTTAAAATCATTTTATAATTTGTATCATAGCGATTGGATATTAATCCCTCTACTTTTGCAATGCTGGCATTTTTATGAATCAAAGTTCGATCATTTACTAGTCGAAAACTTCTTGTAAGACCTAAAACATAAATTGATTCGATTAAGTTCGTTTTTCCCATTCCATTATTTCCATAAATAATATTCATTTTGGGATGAAAATTTAATTCTAACTTCTCATAATTTCTAAAATTTAGCAATTTTAAATACTTAATCCACATAATAATGCCTCTTTTTAAGCTGTATACAAAAATAATAGGTATTTATGTACCTCTATACCTATTACGATTATATCATAAAAATAAGTGATTTAAAACTAATTTTTATCATTTTTTCGAGATCTTAAAACAGATTCCAAACGAGTTGCTCGAAGAACTTGATTATCTAAAATTCCATATGAAATATCAAGAACAACACTACTCCCATTTTTAAATTCAACCAGTAATTTATCTTCAACTCGATAATACCTATTAATTTTTTGAAGAGATATCCAGGAACAATCTTCTTTTCTTGGAGAAAGTGTTGGAAAAAAAATAATATCTTTACTTTCTTCTACTATAACTGGAGCTTTATAAGAAACACCGATTAAATGCTCTGTACCCTTCTGTCTTCCAGATAAAGAACTACCAAAATAAGAACAACTATTTTCCATAATTTGATTGGCAGTTTTATTCACATAAAAATGATCATTTTCTTCAAAAATTTCGGTTTTATTTTTTAATGCAATTAAAGCAAGAGTATTGGAATTAATTTCATATTCTTCCATCTTTTCACCCCCTAACCATTAAAAATTGTTCTCTATCATAAATCATAGATAAGACTTTTTTTGTCGAATTATAGTCAAAAAAAAACATATTTTTTTAATATGTTTTAATTGGTAAAATAAGTTGAATTAAAGATTCATCGGTAAGGGATTTCATAACGATTGGTTTTACATCATTATTTAATAAAATTAATATATCATCTTCCTTTAATGTTCTTAATGCTTCTAACATATATTTTGCACTAAAAGAGATATCTATATTAGAATTTTCACTTGTATCAACTTGTAAACATTCCTCAGTTTTTCCAATTTCTGAAGCAAAAGAATTAATAACCATTTCTTTCTTTTCTATTTTCATTTTGATTATATTTTTATCTTTTCCCTGAGTTAATAAAGCTGCACGATCTACAGCGGAAGCAAAAGATTCTTTCGAAGTTTTGACAATAATGTCAAATTCAGTTGGAATCAAATTAGATGTATTAGGATAAGTACCAGATAACAAATTCGTTTGAAATATAATATTTTTATACTTAAATAAAACCTTATTATTAAATATATGCATTTCTAATTCTTCATCATCTGTAATAATCTTTTCTAATTCAATAATATTTTTTCCTGGAATAACTATATTTACATCATTTATTATAGGAGTGGATAACTTAATATTTTTCTTTGCTAAACGATAGGAATCTGTTGCAAGACATTCTAAAATATCTCCATTAATTTTAATATTTACTCCAGTTAAAAGAGGTCTTAATTCTTGAGTTGAAATTGCAAAACTTGTTTGATTAATAATAGATTTAAATAATTCTCCTTTTAAAATAATAGGATCTTTATGTTCCTCCAAACGAAGATTTGGATAATCATTTGGATCCATGCAATTTAAATTATATTGATTCGATTCTGAATAAATTTTAATTTTTAAACTATCAATCACTTCAAAATGGATTACATCACTTGGCATTTTTCTGATAATTTCTAAAATAAATTTACTACCAATAATAATAATGCCTTCCATTTCAATATTTTTAATTAGTTTACTTTCAATAAAAGCCTGAATAGCTAATTCTGAATCACTTGCTGTTAAATAAAGTCCTTCTTTTTTTAATACAAATTTAATTCCATTTAAAACAGGAATTACATTTTTCGTAGATACCCCTTTTATTACATAGCTTAAGTTTTCTAATATAATCGATTTATCAATTGAAAATTTCATTTTCTTTCCTTCTTTCTTTTTATATTAATTATAATAATACGGTTTATAATGTGCATAACTTAAAATTTCCTGATATTTACTAAACAGATTTTGAAAAAAAGTTGTGAATAAAAATTCAGAATTTAAAAATTTGTCCACATTATACTTTATTTTTGATTTCTTTCAATATATTTTCAAGAGCCGGATTAGTTTTTAAATCCCGTTCTATTTTGTCACAAGCGTGAATGACTGTAGAATGATCTCTACCACCAAATTCTAATCCAATTCTAGGAAAAGTTTCCTCTGTTAACATTCGACATAAATACATACCTACTTGTCTTGGATAAGCAATATTAGCGCTTTTCTTTTTTCCTTTTAAATCTGCAACCGTAATTTTATAATAATTGGCAACTGCTTGTTGAATACCTTCAATACTATTTTCTGAATAAATATTTTTATTAATAAAATCTTTTAAAGCTTCATTAGCAAATTCTAAATCAATATGATTGGGAACTATCATTGCTGTATAAGCCATAAGTCTATTAATAGCTCCTTCTAAAAAACGAATATCGTTTTGACAACTATTTGCAATAAATTCAATGACTGTCTCATCCACTTTATTTGCTATACTTGTATTTTTAATTTTTTGTTTAATAATTTTACATCGTAGTTCAAAATCTGGAGGATAAATATCGACTGGTAATCCCCACATAAATCTACTTCGAAGTCTTTCTTCTAATATTTTTAAATCATCTGGCGATCGATCAGAACTAATAATGATTTGTTTATTGGCTTGATGAAGTGCATTAAAAGTATGAAAAAATTCTTGCTGTGTCTTTTCTGCCCCTACTAAATATTGAATATCATCAATAATTAATACATCAACATTTCGATATTTGTTTTTAAATTGATTTGCATACTCAAACGTATTATTTTCCACATTGGCAATTCCTGTATAATCATTCATAAACATATCACTTGTTGTATACAAAACTTTTTTTTTGGAATGTTCTACAATATAATTTCCAATAGCATGCATCAAATGAGTTTTACCCAAACCACTTTTTCCATATATAAATAATGGATTATGAATTTTCCCAGGACTTTCTGCTACGGCCATTCCAGCCACCTTGGCGAGTCGATTAGAATCTCCTACTACATAATTATCAAAATTTAGTTCTGGAATTAAATTTGTTTTCCAAGGTTCTTCTAAAATTTCAATATCATCTTGTAATATTTCTTTTTGTAAAACTTCTACTACACTTGTTTCTTCTTCTAAAAGAAATTCGATTTCATAATTAATTCCTGTTAATTTAAAAAATGTATCTTCAATTAAATTATAATAGTTATCTCCAAGAACTTTCTTCTGAATTTCCATTTGTACTTGGATTCTCATTTTATGTTGATAATCATCAATGCTAAGTAATAAGAGATCTTTAAACCAAACGTGAAAAGATTGAGGATGAATTTCTTTATAAATTGCATCCAAAAAATTCTGCCAAAGAGTAGCTGTTTCTGTCTTCAACCTTTTTCACCCCACGATCTCACATATTTATCCACTTCATTGTAACGCATGTAGTGAATTAAAAACAAGAGAATTTTCAAATTCACACGAAATGCACAATTTATCCACAAAGATAATCAGTTATTCTAACAGAGAAAAAGAAAGTTATCAACAAAATCCACAAATTTTTAAATTTAGATTATGCACATAAAAAGTTATCAACGTGAATAATGTGATAAGTTATCAACAAAGATGTGAATTTGTGGATAAATTAATAAATCTTGACTTTTCTTTTCAGGTAATATTATAATAAGGGAGCTTTTATAGAAAAAAGGAGGTAAATTTATGAAAAGAACCTTTCAACCAAACAATCGCAAAAAAGCGAAAAAACATGGCTTCTTCGCTAGAAAAGAAACAAATATATTAAAAAGAAGAAGAAAAAAAGGACGCAAGCAATTATGCAAATAAACCACGATAAGTGGCTTTTTTTATAATAGGTGAAAATATGAAAAAATATGAAATAGTGAAAACGCACCAAGATTTTAATGAAATTATTCAAAATGGAAAAGTGTTTCGTTCTCCTTTTTTTAATATTTATCAAAAAAAGAATGGATCCAATTCGAATCATTTTGGAATAGCTGTTGGTAAAAAATTAGGAAATGCAGTATTTCGAAATTATCACAAAAGAAAAATTCGAATGATTTTGACGAATCATAAAAAAGAGTTTTCAAAAGGACATGATTATATTATAATAATGAAAGAGAAAAGCAAAACAATAACTTATCAAGAATTTGAAAAACAGTTACTTGAGCTTTTGTTAAAAGGAGAAACCAATGAAAAATAAACCAAAAATTTTAAGTTGTATATTACTTATTATAATTTTATCCACAAGTGGTTGTGGAAGTAGTAATTATATAAAGTCTGCAGATAATAAAGTAGTAATGAATGAAGAAACAGGCCAAAATCTACAAAAAGATATTTTATGTAAACCTGCGGAAGAAAATTTATATAAAACCTATGAACAATATAATGATCAATTAAATATTAAATTAGAAGATTTACCTACATGTCATGAATTTCATTTAAATTCTGTACCATATCATAGTTTATGGGAATCCATTTTTGTGAAACCACTCGCATGGATCATTTTACAAGTGGGATATTTTTTAAAAAATTTTGGATTAGCAGTTATGATCGTAGGATTATTAATTCGTTTTATACTATTTCCATTATCCATTAAAACAATGCGTCAAACTGAAAATATGAAAAAAGCAAATCCAGAAATTCAAAAATTAGAAAAAAAATATGCAAATCGAACGGATAATGAAAGTTTAATGGCGAAAAGTCAAGAAACGATGATGATTTATCAAAAATATAAAATTAATCCAGTAAGTGGTTGTTTATTATCCTTTTTACAAGTTCCACTATTCTTTGCTTTTTTACAAGCTATTAATCGAGTACCAGCCATTTTTGAAGGAGAATTGTTTGGAATGAATCTTGGAATGACACCTTGGAAAGGAATAAGTAGTGGTCAATATTTATATATTTTATTAATTTTACTTATCATTGCAACAACTTATTTTTCCTTTAAAAATTCTATGAATCAAAATAGCAATATGGGAAATAACGATGTGATGAAACAAATGGATTTTATGTTTAAATTTATGATAATTATGATATCTGTAGCATCGTTTAGTCTACCAACTGCTTTGGCGTTTTATTGGATTGCGACCAATGGATTTATTGTTTTACAAAATTACTTAATCAAAAAAGTACTAGCAAAAGAACCAGAAGAAAAGGAACCAAAAAAAGAAAAAGTAAAAAATGCGAAAATAATAAAAGAAACAAAGAAAGCAGGGAAGTAATATGAATATTGCAGTAAAAGAAGGTAAAATGCTAGAAGAGGCTTTAAATAAAGCCTTAATAGAATTAAATGCCAATCAAAGTGAAGTAATTTATAATAAGGAAGAAATTGCAGGAAAATTATTTAAATCTTCTACAGTAAAAGTAACAGTTATAACGAAAAGAGATTTATTAAATGATATTAAAGCTTTTTTAAAACAAGTAGTAGAAGGACTTGGAATAAAAGTAGAAATTGAAAGTAATATTCGAGAAGATGTTTATAATTTAAAAATGTATTCTGATAATAATCCAATTTTAATTGGAAAAAATGGTCAAACATTAAAAGCCATGGAAACTATAATCAAACAAAAATATTTAAAAGATTGGAATATATTTCTTAAAATTAACTTAGATGTAGAAGACTATAAAGCAAAAAGAATTGCTTACTTAGAAAAATTAGCTATCAAAACTGCAAAAGAAGTAAAAGAAACAAAATTTGATGTAACATTAGAAAATATGAATTCTTATGAAAGAAGAATTATTCATAATAAACTAACTGACTTTAAAGGTATTAAAACGATAAGTGAAGGAGAAGAACCTAACCGTCATATCGTTATCAAAGCAGAAAAATAAATTTCTGTTTTTCTTATGGAATCATTTGAGCTATAATAAATGAAAAAATATAAAAAAAAGAAGGAATTATTTTATGGAAGATACAATTTGTGCGATTTCAACAAATCCAGGAAATAATGGAGCTATTTCAATCATTCGATTAAGTGGACCTGATGCTATTTTAATTACAAGTAAAATATTTTCAAATCCAAAATTTTTAAAAGCAGAAAGTCATACTATCCACTATGGCTATATAAAAGATAATATGAAAAAAGTTGATGAAGTTTTAGTTATGAAAATGCTTGCACCAAAAACTTATACAACTGAAGACGTAGTAGAAATTAACTGTCATGGTGGGTATTTTACTACACAAAAAATATTAGAACTTTTGTTATTAAATGGAGCTCGATTAGCAGAACCTGGAGAATTTACGAAAAGAGCTTTATTAAACGGAAGAATCAATTTAATTGAAGCTGAATCAGTCAGTGATATGATTTCAGCAAAAAGTGAAAATGCAAGAGATCTAGCAATGAATGGAATATCTGGAAGACTTACTAAATTAATTCAAAACTTAAGAGAAGAAATGGTTTCTATTTTAGCAAATATTGAAGTAAATATTGATTATCCAGAATACGAAGATGAAGAAATTGTAACTCATGAAACAATATTACCAAAAGTAAAGCGTATTGAAAAAGAATTGGAAGAAATCGTAACAGAAAGTAAAAATAGTAAAATGATAAAAGAAGGAATATATATTTCATTGATTGGAAGACCCAATGTAGGAAAAAGTAGTGTATTAAATCATTTATTGGAAGAAGACAAAGCAATTGTAACAGATATTTCGGGAACGACACGAGATTTAATAGAAGGAACATTTGTTTTAAATGGTATTCTTTTTCATTTAATTGATACAGCAGGGATTCGTGAAACAAATGATGTAGTGGAAAAAATAGGGGTAGAAAAAAGTAAAAAAACAATAGAAGAAGCAGATGCAGTTATTTTAGTATTAAATTATAATGAAGAGCTTACAAAAGAAGATCAAGAATTACTAACTAAAATTTCTTCTAAAAAAAATATCATATTAGTCAATAAAAATGACTTAAAACAGAAAATAGATCCATCTATTTATAAAAGAAAAAATGTAATAGAAGGAAATACCTTAGAATCAGAAGGTCTTGATCAATTAAAAGAAAAATTAATTGAAATGTTTCATCTAGCAGAACTACAACAGAAAGATATCAATTATTTATCAAATGCTAGACAAATTAGCTTAGCAAAAAAAGCACTAGAAAATATAAAAAACGTTCAAAATCAAATTATGGAAAATGTTCCAATTGATGTTTTAGAAATGGAAATAAAGGAAGCATGGAATCATTTAGGATTAATAATTGGTGAAACGTATGAAGAAGAATTGATTGATAAATTATTTGAAAAATTTTGTTTAGGAAAGTGATTATTTTGTAAAACAAATAAAAGATATATGAAAATGATAAAAATTAGCAAAAAAAGGTTCATGAAGAAAATTATTCATGGCAAAATAAATATCCTTCAGAAGAATTATTTTGAAGAAGAAATAGGTTGTGATTATTATGAAGTATGATGTAATTGTAGTAGGTGGAGGACATGCAGGCTGTGAAGCAGCACATATAGCTGCTTTTATGGGTCAAAAGACATTACTAATTACAATGAATAAAAAAAATATTGCCGATATGCCATGTAATCCTTCCATAGGGGGTACTGCAAAAGGAATCATTGTAAGAGAAATTGATGCACTAGGTGGATTAATGGGTAAAATTGCAGATCAATCCCATTTTCAAATTAAAATGTTAAATAGTGCAAAAGGTCCAGCTGTTAGATCATTAAGAGCTCAAGCAGATAAAGTTACTTATCCACAAAATATGTTAAAAGCATTAAATAAAACAGAAAATTTAGAAATTTTAGAAGGCATAGTAGAAGATATTAAAGTAAAAGACAATAAAATTGCTTCTGTCATACTATCAAATGGAGCAGAAATTCAAACAAAAACCTTAATTTTAACTACTGGAACCTATTTAAAAGCCAATATTTTAATTGGAAGTGAAAATACAGAAGGTGGTCCTCATGGTGAAAAAAGAAGCAATCATTTAAGTGACAATTTAAAAAAATTAGGATTTCACATTCAAAGACTAAAAACAGGAACTCCTCAAAGAATTCAAAAAAATTCTATTGATTTTACAAAAATGAAGGAAGAACATGGAGATCAAGAATACTATACTTTTAGCTTTGATGAAAAGCCGTGTTATCAAATCAATGAACAACAAAAATGTTATTTATTATATACAAATGAAAAAACACATAAAATCATATTAGATAATTTAGATAAATCGGCTATGTATGGAGGATATGTAACAGGAATTGGTCCAAGATATTGTCCTTCTATCGAAGATAAACTAGTTCGATTTCAAGAAAAAGAGCGTCATCAATTATTCTTAGAACCGGAAAGTTTATACTATGATGAATGGTATTTACAAGGATTTTCTACTAGTATGCCAAGAGATATTCAAGAAAAAATGGTTCATAGTTTAAATGGGTTAGAAAATGCGATCATAACAAAATATGCTTATGCAATTGAATATGATGCGATTGATCCTTTGCAAATGAAACCTTCCTTAGAATCGAAAGTAGTGGAAGGAATTTTTACAGCAGGACAAATAAATGGAACAAGTGGTTATGAAGAAGCAGCAGGTCAAGGACTAGTTGCAGGGATCAACGCAAGTTTAAAATTACAAAAAAAAGAACCATTTATTTTAAAAAGAAATGAATCCTACATTGGAGTATTAATTGATGATTTAGTAACAAAAGGGACAAAAGAACCTTATCGAATGTTAACATCACGAGCTGAATATCGTCTTTTATTAAGACATGATAATGCAGATATTAGATTACGAAAATTAGCATGGAATATAGGATGTATAAGTGAAAAACAATACCAAAATACTAAAAATAAAATTGAAAAAATAGAAGAATTAACCAATTTATTAAAAACAAAAAAATTAAAAAAAACAGAAGAAAACTGTAAAATTTTAAAAGATCAAAATATTGATTTACCATATGGATTCACTTTTTATGAATTATTAAAAAGACCAGATGTTAATTTAAAACTAATTGAAAAATTAATCGATTTATCCTATGAATCTTTAATAAAAGAACAGGTAGAAATTTCAATTAAATATGAAGGATATATTAATAAAACAAATCGTGATATTGAAAAAATGTTAAAAATAGAAGAAAAAAAGATACCAGAAGATATTGATTATAATAAAATAAAAAATCTTGCTTCCGAAGCAAGGCAAAAATTAATACAGGTGAGGCCAGAATCTATTGGCCAAGCAGCAAGAATAAGTGGAGTAAATCCCGCAGATCTTTCAATATTAGCGATTTATTTAAGAAAAGAGTATGGAAAAGAATGACAGAACAAGAATTGATAGAACAATTAAATATCTTAGGAATTAATGTTACCTTAGAACAAAAAAATAAATTAAAAGATTATGCATCTTTTTTATTAGAATACAATCAACATACTAATTTAACAGCAATTCGTACGATTGAAGAAGTATATTTAAAACATTTTTATGATTCTTTAACATTAGTAAAAATGCATCATTTTCAAAATGAAAAAATACTCGATATTGGTACAGGAGCAGGTTTTCCTGGAATGATTTTAGCAATTATTTTTCCAACTACTAATGTGTTTTTATTAGATTCCAACCATAAAAAAATAGATTTTTTAAATGAATTAATCAAGAAATTATCTTTGAATAATGTAACAACAATTTATGATCGAGCAGAAAATTATGTAAAAAACAATCGAGAAATATTTGATATTGTAACTACAAGAGCTGTTTCTGAATTAAGAATATTATTAGAATTATCGATTCCTGCTTTAAAAGTAGGTGGATATTTTCTAGGAATGAAAGCAAAATTAGAAGAAGAATTAGAAGTAGCAAAAGATACAATCCTCATTTTAAACAGTAAAATTATTAACAAAATCGAATTTGATCTTCCAAAGGAAAAAGGAAAAAGAACAATTTTAAAAATTAGGAAAGAAAAGCAAACAAAAGAAGAGTATCCAAGAGAATATCGTGTGATTTTAAAAAAAACATTGAAAAATAAAAATATCTAATGTAAAATGATAATAGCATAAGGGGCTGATAAATTGTGAATATGGAACAGAGTGTTCAACTGATTCCAATCGATGATATTATTCCAAACCGATTTCAACCAAGATTAGCATTTGATGAAACTGGTTTACAGGAATTATCCGATTCGATCAAGCAACACGGAATAATTCAACCATTGGTATTAAGACGCCTAGGAGATAAATATGAAATCATTGCTGGAGAAAGAAGATATAAAGCTGCAACCATAGCTGGTTTAAATCAAGTCCCTGCAATTATATCGAATATTGATGATAATCAAAGTGCTGAAGTTGCACTTGTAGAAAACATTCAAAGAAGAAATTTAACTGCGATTGAAGAGGCAAAATCTTATAAAAGCTTATTAGATAGAGGATATTTAACACAAGAACAATTAGCAGAAAAAATGGGAGTATCGCAATCTTCCATAGCAAATAAATTAAGATTATTAAATTTGGACGACGAAGTTCAAAATGCTTTATTAAATGAAAGGATTTCAGAACGTCATGCACGTGCTTTATTAGTCTTACCAAAAGAAGAACAAAAAAAATGGCTAAAAAAGATCATCGATAAAAGAATGACTGTTCGACAACTCGATATGGAATTAAAGAAATTAAAAGGAGAGTCGCAAGAGGAAGTAACAATTCCGCTTGTGAATTTAACTCCAAATTTAGAATCAATAGTAAATAATGCAGCAGATATTAATCCGATAAGGGAATTACATGATGTGGAAAGTATGCTAAAACCATCTGAAGAAGAACAAAAACCAATTGAAGTGGAAGAAGAAAAAATAGAAAATATAACACCAAATAAATTTTTTAATTTCTTGGAAGATGAAGCTGCCAATATGAATATGACATCAGATTTATTATCTAATTCAAATGCTATAAGCCCATTAAATAATGATATTGAAGTTTTAGATGATGGATTAACTGAGGTCAAAGAAGAATCAAATGAAGAATTACCTTTCTTTTTTGCACCAAAAACCGCGAATGTTGCTGTAGAAAATACAATTGAAGAAATAAAAGAGCCATTAAAACAAGATCTAGTCGTAGATCCAGTAGCTTCAATAGTAAAATTAGATCCTAATTATGAACAGAAAATAGAAGAAGAAAAAGGAATCGATTTAAAAACAGCGATCAATGAAGTAAGAAATTTAAATGAGGCATTAAATATAAAAGGATTTCAAATTGAATTAGAAGAATTAGATTTATCCGATACCTATCAAATAACTTTTAAAATAAAAAAATAATATAAAAAAGAAAAAGGGATTAAAATAATCCCTTTTTCTTTTTCCTAAATTGAAAAGTGAACCGCACCACCAAGGGTGTGGTTTTTTGATATA
>CAOJNP010000007.1 GCA_948439995.1 uncultured Erysipelotrichaceae bacterium
AACTAGGGTTTAATTAATGCTTTTTTAAAGTCTACTTTTTATTGACAAGTTCATTAATATCTAACTTGCTTTTTATTTTAAAATATTTTTTATTGCTGCAACAGATTCTTTTACTGAATCCATATTAGGATTCATGACATAACTTGTTAAATTCGATAAATGAACATAATTACTACTATCAGACCCATTTAAAGATTGTTCTTTCATTTCCCAATTTGCTCCATCTATCGTTTCCTTTATTAAATCTGTAATCATTTCTTTTGGAATATTCGTATCATATAAATCACTTAACGCATTTAAAATATTATTATAATTTGTAATAGTATTAGTACTAATTAATTGTTTTAAAATTGCTTTCATAATTTGCTGACAATTTTTTTGACGTTGACGATCTCCATCTTTAAATGCCAGACGTTCTCTAGCTACTGTTAAAGTCTCAATTCCATTTAAATGTTGACATCCTTTTTTTACTTGTAATTTTTTCCCTTGTCGATCATCATAACTATCTAAAATGGTTGCATGAGTGGTAGTATAAGCTTGGTCAGAGCAATATTCAATTCCCCCAACTTGATCTACAATTCCTACTAAACTTTTGGTATTAATTTTAATAAAATAATCTAAATTAATTTCTAAAAATTCTGCTAGTGATTTTCGATTCGTTTCAATTCCTCTTGCTCCCATAAAACTTAAGGTATCCTTTTTACCATTATATCCAGAAACAGGAATATAATAATCTCTTGGAACACTCGTCATTAAAACTTGATGAGTATTAGAATTAATGGTAACAATCATATTAAAATCCATTAAACTATTAGTAAAGTCATTTCCTCCAATATAAATATTATATTTACCTTCTTCATTAGCATCAGCATTATGATCTAATTCAATACTTACTTCAAATTCATGAATTACTTTAAAATCATTTTTTTCAAATCCTTGTTTCATTTGCATTGCTAAATCATAAGATGTTTGTTCTACTAGAATACTCATAATCGTTTCATTTTTTAAATCCGTAAACATTTTAATTACATCATCATAAGGTATCATTTCCATCTTTTTTTCTTGATTTAAAGTATTCATGGCTTCCTCAATTAAAGTTGCACCAGATAAATACATAATAGAACCATTCATATCCTGAAATGATTGCATAGAAGAATTTTCTTTTGTAACAATGTAATAATTGGCAGATACTTTCATTTTTCCACTTCGAAAAGAACGATTTAAAAATGTATCAGTATGATATGTATAATAAGATCCCACAGTACCAAAAAGAATGAAAAAGCAAGCAATGACTAATCCAAAAATCTTAAGAGGTTTTTTGAAAAAATGAATTGCAGCAACTGCCCCTCCATCTAGCAAAAATAATATCAATAAAATAGGAATCAAATACTTCATTGGCAAGATATTTAATCGAAATAAAAAATAACTAAAAATGAATAATACTAAAATACTAAAATACCCAATTATTTTAAAATTTTTTAAAGTTCTTGTATTTATTTTTTTTACTTTTTGATTCGGTTCTTCTTTCTTTTTAGAATTCTTTGAAATCATTTTATGTTTTTTTATCGTTGTCATTACTACCATCCTTTATTTATAAATCAATCTTATCAAAAAAAAAAAGAAAAAGCAATTTTTTAAAAATCTATCTTCCTGTCTTAAAAGTTGCACTACTAAATAAGCGATTTAATTTTTCATCCATTTTTGGAATAACAAGAGAATTACTAGAAACCAATTGTTTGATCATTTCTTTACTATAGCGAACAATACCTAATACTTTATTGAATACATAAAATACAGTTCCATAATTTATGTCTTCTAATAAAAACATATAACTTGCAACATAATCATCATTATTTTTAAAATATGTAATATAAAAATGTAATTCTTTTAGCTCTTTTGGTGAAAAAATTCTTCTCATGATGGTAACTAAATAACTTACATATTCTGTACTTACTAAGGATGTAGTCCTTCCTTTATTACTTAAAATAGCGATTTTTTCATCAAAAGACATATTTGATAAATTTGGATATTGAAAAAATAGCATTTCTAATTCTTTCATAAAAGAAAATTCTTCTAATTTTGAATCATGATACAATTGATCTAGTAAAGGATTAATATTATAGTTCTCATTTAAACATATAATTCCAGCCAAGGGCATATTTAATTTGCTTCTTGTAAAATCATTAAAATAAAATCCATCTTTTCCAACAATCTGCTTTGTAGCATCTGCCTGTAAGATAACACCTTCGCAATCAAATACAACCACTTTATGAAAATCGCCACATACCCTTGCTTTATAACCATGTTGAATTAAGAAAGTAGCAAATAAATCAGCCCAAGTAGTACAAATCATTTTTGTATTGTTTAAATTAATTTCAGAAATAGATTTATCATAAATATTTTTTGCAATTGGATTGGAAAGGTCTTGCTTTAAAGCAAAAAAAGTAGCATCATACAATGATATTTTACAAATTTCTCGATAAATTTGAATTGCAATAGAAAATTTAGAAGCTGAATAATTAATTTTAGATGAAATACATTTCTCCAAATCAGAGTCTAAAACTCCTTTTGGCAAATCCCCAAATAAAGCATTGCTTAATTTTAAATCAATAGAAAACCGCTCAGAAATTTTTTGAAAACGAAACGATACGATTTCAGAAATTGGAAGTTGTTTTGATTTTAAAAATTTAATATAATTGACAATTAAATATAAATAATAATCCAATGAAGCTTCTTTAAAGTAATTAGAATATTTATCAAAATTCATAAACATTTGAAAATAATTTTCATCTTCTAAAATCATTTCTATTACATGAATATCTACTAAACATGAATGATTGGAAGTACAAATAGATGGATCATAATAATTATTTCTTGAATATTTTTCATTAATAAAATTAATTCGCTCAAAAACAGCTTTATCAATCATTGAAAAATTAAAAGTGATCAATAAACTCATGTAGTGATTAAGAGGTTCTACCAACTCACTACACTTTATTAAAGAAAATTTTTCTTGTCCTGTAATATAATTCGTAAAAGTTTGGTTATCAAATAAAATATTACGTAATAAAAAAATAGAAATAGAATGATCATACATAATAACTTCACCATTACTATTATAACATTAAAATTTCTATCTTAATTTAAAAATTACAAACATTAACTAATGTGATCTTCTTTTTTTATTTGTTCTAAAGTTTCTTCTCTTCTACCACTCTTTGATGCAGAAACACATGCGGAATAGCAAATTAAAAATCCAATTAAAAGTACAAAAAATAACATCAGTACCACCTCGTCCCACTATTATAAAGATAATTTTTTTAAGAACTATCTTTAATTGTCGACAAATTTTGCACCTAATGTTATTTTATGTGAAAGGAATAAAAATATTATTTTTTTAACGCTCTTTTTTGATGAAAATAAAAACAAACAAAAAAGAAAAAAATGCCAAAAAAAGAACCACTAGTATCGATCAAGACATCAAAAAATTTTCCGCTTCTACCAGGGATAAATAGTTGATGAATTTCATCACTACAGGCATAAAAGAAGCAAAAAAGAAAGGAAAAGAATACTTTTTTGGAAAAAGAAACAGGATACTCTAGGAAAAGGTTCATAGTTATCATTCCCAAAAAAAAGTAAAGAAAAAAATGAGCAGACTTTCTTATAAAATAAGAAAAATCAATAAATAAATTTGAGAACCATGAAGCTAGAAAAGAATGTTCTATCCATAAAACAAAATGATCTGATAAATTTTGGCTGTCACTTCCTTCTTGACTGGATAAATAAAAAATAAGACCCAGCCAAAAGAAAAAGAAAAACCATTTGATTAATTTTTTCAAGTTCATATTTAATCACCCTTAAAAAGAAAAAATTGGTTTTTTACCAATTAATCATTTTGATAATAATGTCCATAGTATCCTCCATAATAACTACTATAAGACTCAGGTATTTTATTAACAATTACTCCCGCAATATCAGCACCAATATTTTCTAATGTTTTTTGCGTATTAACTAATTGTTCTACTTTGGTATAATTAATTGCACATACAACTACTACTTTATCGACATATTTCGACATAATAACAGAATCTGTAAGACCTCCAACTGGAGTTCCATCAAAAATAACATAATCGAATTTTTTACTCAATAATTGAATTAATGTTTTATTCTTTTTGGAATCCAATAATTCACTTGGATTTGGTGGAACACTACCACTGGATAATAAAAATAAATTTTTAATATTGGTTTTCTTTAAATAACCTGAAAAATCTGCTTGAATATCAGAAATTAATAAATTGGATAAACCTTTATCATTTTCAAGACCAAAAATTTTATGAAGTCTTCCTCTTCTTAAATCACAATCAATTAATAAAACACGTTTGCCATTTTGTGCAAAAGCAATGGCTAAATTTGAGCTCGTAAAGCTTTTACCCTCCCCAGCAATGGAAGATGTTACCAATATGGTTTTAACTTCTTTATCTGCTGAAGAAAATTGTAAGTTCGTACGAATAATACGAATGGCTTCTGCAACAGAAGACTTAGGATTCGTATCTAAAATTAATTCATTTTTCATGAGTTTTTCCTCCGATTTTTTCTCTTACTTTTTTTACTTCGATCACTATGAAGAGGAACTCCTCCTAACACAATCATACCAAGTTGATTCGAAACTTGCTCCAAACTTTTTACTGTTTTATCTAAATAGAACACAATAAATAAAGATCCAAAAGCAAAGAAGAAACTACAAAAAACACTAATAACTCCAAACTTTACTTCATTAATATTAATTGGTATTTCATTTACAATCGCAGAATCTAAAAACGTAATATTTTGAATATTATATAATTCTTGAATTTCCTTACTAAATACCTTTGCCACTTCATTTGCAATATTTTTTGCAACTTTTGCATTAGAATCTGTAACTTGGATTGTTAAAACCATAGAATCTGTAACTGCAGATATTTTAATATTACTTGCAAGACTTTCAATACTTCGATTCAATCGTAAATCCAAAATTACTTTTTCCAATACTTTTCGACTCGTAATCACTTCTTGGTAGGTTGGAATCATCTTAGTATTAAGAGCAATATCGTTTGTAGTAATTTTTTCTTCTTCTCCTTTAACTCCTGTTAAAGTTAATTGAACATTAGATGAATATATTGGTTTTTTAATGATAAAAAAGTAAAGAAAACAAATCAAAAAAACCATGATAATCATAAATAATAAAAATAAAATATGTTTTTTCAAAAAATGAAAAAATTCCCCTAAGTTAATTTCATTCATAAAAAATTCCCTTCTATTCTTTTTGCTCAAAATTATTGAATAAATCAGAATAATTTGAACTTTTCATTCCCCTATTTTCAAATATTATATCATATTTACTTTTAGAACGGAAAGAAAATTTATAAAAATTTGCATATTGCTTACTTTCCACTATAAAACTTAAATTTTTAAAGAATATAAGAAATAGCCATCTATTTTTTATACCACAATTTATCATAATATAAAAATCAATTTAAAATGATTATAGTTTATCAGTATAACAATATTTATTGATAAAAGCATTGGATCCATTTCGATAATAAATTCTCTAATTGATGAAAAAATAAACTGATTTTTTCTTTCATGCGCTTCCAGTTATGATTCAAAAAAGTGCAATAATACTTTTCAAAAGTAATTTGTCTTAAAAAATCGATGCCACTACAAACCATAAAAATGAAGAAAATAGATAAAATCGCATGAATGATTAAAAATGGAGATGAATAAAAAATGGGTGCTTTTATAATATTACGCCATAAATAAGGTCTTAAAATACGATTATCATGGATCAAATAAATCCCTAAAGTTGTACTACTAATAAGATTTACCACTTTACTTTGAAACGGTTTACATTTCAAAAATCCAAGAAATAATGAGATTGCAGCAAATAAAATAAAAGGACTATTTATTTTCATAAAATAATTACTAGAATCAATTAACATATTTTTGTTAAAAAAATACCCAATACACATCAATGCAATATCTGTAAGTATCAATAAAACATAGAGTAAAAAAGCCATCATAAAATGCTTTTTGGCATTTTGCTTTTCAAAATTAACATATTTTTTAATATATCCTGCAATAAAATATAACACAACAAACCATACTAACTTATTAAATTCAAAGCTTGCTCCTAAAAAAACAGAAAAAAATGACCAAATAAGAATGGAAAAGAAAATAATATTTCGATGACATTTTTGATTAATTTCTTTCATAATGATATTAATAAATGGAGAAAAAAGCATTAATAAAATGTAGTTTGTAATAAACCAATAAGAAACGTAACCAACTGGAAAAAAAGTTTGTAATAGATTAAATACAGAAAGAGACTCTACTGGTTTCAAACAAAAAATAAAAAGAAGTCCAATTCCAATTGAATAAAATAAAACTTCACCTATAATTTTACATAGTTTTTGAAAAGTAAATTTTGAATTTATCATAAAATAACCAGATATTAAAACAAAACAAGATACTCCCAATTGTCCACCTAAAGATAAAAAATCAATCAAAAATTTATTTAACGTAAAACTGAATTTTATTGTGGCAAAACCATGAATTGCATAATGATGAGCTATAATAAGAAACATACTAATAATGCGTAAAAGTTCTAAATTTGAATTTCTAACTTCTCTTTTCATAAGACCACCTAAGGTCAATTATAACACTAAAATATTATTTTTTAATCATATTTTTAAAATATTCCTTATTTATAAATAACATAAAAAGAAAATAAATGATAATACTTCCTAAAAAAATAAAAAGTATATTCAATAACAAACCAAGATGAAACATGTGAATCAATTTAGAATAACTATAAATGAAAAAGCAACCAAAAAGACTTGAAAGCAAAAGTTTAATATTCCGATTTGGTTTAAAATATTTTCGAGCATAGAAAGTACTCATGGCTGCTGCAACAATTTCTGCTATTAAAGTTGTAAAAGCAGCACCCTGCTCTTGAAAAATAGGAATGAAAATAAAATTTAAGACAAGATTTAAGATGGCAGCAGAAATAGTAGAAATAAGAGACTTGGTTTCTTCTTTATGTGTTATTAAAATTAAATTAGAAGAAAAGTTTGCTAATACTGCAAATAAAAGTGCAAAAGACAAAAGAAACAAAGAAGAAGATGCTCTAATATATTCTTCACCAGAAATGAGTAAAATAATTTCATGATTCAATGAAATCATTCCAACAATAAAAGGTAAAATAAATATCATAATAAAATAAAATAGTTTATTCAATAATTCTACTTTTTCTTTTTCTTTCTCTTTGGAAACAAAATATGAAATCCTTGGAATGGCCACCGCAATAGCAGAATTTAATAATTGCTTTGCAATACTATAGATTTTGGTACCAATATAATAAATTCCAACAATATAATCCGTACAGATCATTCCTAACATTGTAATATCAGATGAATTATAAACTGTAGTTGCCAAAGAAGCAGAAAATAAAATTAAAATTGGTTTAATATGTTTTTTAATATTCATATGAAAAGTAAAATGAACTTTGATATACTTTTTTACATAAAAATAATTTAAAATATTCGCCCCTACACTTGATATAACCAAAATAATTGCATAAATATAATAATCTGAGTTGCCTTTAATTAGCAAAAATGTCAAAATAAGAGTAATAATTTGAATAAACACATTTCGAAGTGTAATATATAAATAATCTTCAAAAATAGAATTGATCCAATCTACCCCTAAAGTGGTAAAAATCATAGTTAAACTTTGAATAATAATTAAATACTTATATTCAATAGCCTTATTCATAAACAGTAACGTAATAAAAAGAAATACATAAGAAATAATAGTTGTGAGTAAATTAAAAGAAAAAACTTGATTGCAAAATTCTTTTAATTTATTCATATCATTTTTTAAAAAAGAACCTTCTCTAATTGCATAGGTAGAAATTCCTAATGATGCAAGAAGTAAAAAATAACTTACAATGGAAGTAGCAAATTGTACTTTTCCAATACTATCTGCTTGCAATATTCTAGAAACATACGGAAATGTAATTAAAGGAAAAACAATTGACAAAAAAGTTTTTATAATATTTAATATGATATTTAATTTTACTGATTTTCGTTTCACTTAATCACTTTTCTTTCTTCAATTCTAAAATTAATAACTGTGTTGATTGAATTAAATTTTTTCCAATAAATAATCTTTTTCTTCGCTTCTTTTTTGTCAAAGCATTAGTAGAACTATCCTCATTATGAAACACAAAAACTTTTGGATTATAAACATTTTTTAAATTATTTTTTCTAAGTCTTAAAAACAATAACTCTTCTTCACGATATAAAAATGTTCGATCATCTAATCCATCAAAACATTCAATATATTTCTTAGAAAAAATTAAAGCCGAACCATGTAATACTATATTTTCATATCTTTTATTTACATCCACAGAAATCTTTTCTTTTTTTAACCCTAATAAAATAAACAATTTTCGAATCCAATTTCGAATTTTTTTATAACATGGATAAATATATATTTTATTTAGAAAATATTCATACTTTAAAATAGTTAAATCTTTTTGATAATGTTCAACAGTTTGCAATTGCAAATATATTTCATTTACTTTATTATTTTTTAATATAATCTTTGGCCCCAATACTGCAAAATTACTCATTTCATACTCCGAAATAATTTGTTCTAAAAAATCATTTTGCATTAAAAAAACATCATTATTAATCATGATAATAAAATCGGCATTCCACTTTGTTTTAGCGAATTGAAAACCAACATTATTGCCTTTTGCAAAACCTAAATTTTCTTTCAATAAAAGAATAGCAATTCGTTCGTTTTTCTCATAATCTTGCAATAACATTTCACCAGAACCATTATTAGAGCAATTATCGACAATTACAATTTTAACATTATTTTGTGAATAACGACTTAAAATTGATTCAACACATTTTTTTGTGTCTTCATAAGTTAAATAATGTAAAATTAAAAACACAAAATTAAAATTATTCATATTTACACAACCTTATCTTAGCAATCAAAAACATTAAACTTTTTTTAATAGATCATTCCATTCTTCTTTAATATTTTCTATTTTAAAATCTTTTCTTCTCTTTTCCGAACATTTTTTATAATGTTTTAATTTTTCTCTATCATTCATAAATTCTAAAATCGCTTGCGATAATAATAATTCTTGTTGAGTTAAAGGTTCTTGATAAGATCTTTTTTTCCCATCACAAGTAGGAACTAAAACTCCATATTCAGCCCAATCAATTTGATCTTTCACTTTTATATTATAATTCGTAGATGGAGCTAAAATTTCACGAGACCCTGAAATACAATCTGAAGAAATAATAGGTACTTGACAAGTCAGCGCTTCTAAAAGAGAATTTCCCAATCCTTCATATAAAGACGAAAACAAAAAACAATCTGATTTTTTCAAATAATCATAAGGATTATCAACAAAACCAACCAAAATCACATTTTCTGTCATTTGATAACCCTCAATTAATTCTTGTAAATCATTACGCAATGGCCCTTCTCCCAATATTAACAATTTTGCTTTGGAATTAATTTTAACTACTTCTGAAAATGCTCGAATCAAATGCCACTGCCCTTTTTGTTCAACTAATCTTCCTATATTAATTGCAACAAAATTAGACAAAAAGAGATTTTCATCTATAGGTGAATTTCCAAATTGAATTTGCAAAGCTGGATTATAAATCGTTGTTATTTTATCTTGGTTAACTTTAAAATTATGAATTAAATCATCTTTCACTTGTTCTGATATGGAAACGATGTGATCACACTTTTTACATGAAATGAAAGTAACCAATTTCAATAATTTATTTTTCATTAAAATAGAATCAGTATTTCGAATGGAAATAATTGTTTTACATCCTTTTACTTTTGAAAAAACATTTAATGAATCTGCTGGTGTCACAAAACTAATTGCATAATTTATTTTTCTTTCTTTCTTTAATTTTCTTAATTGAAAGATAGATCGAATCGTAAAAATAATTTTTTTTATAATATTGCTATTCTTTTTCTTTGCAAGAACAATCAAATTTCCAGAATAAGAATATTTTAATTCCGTTTCTTTAAAAGTTACAATATCAATATTATAATCTTCAATTAAATAATTAGATAAATTGGCAACCGTTTTTTCGGCTCCTCCTCCACATAACGTAGGAATAATAAACATCAAATTTTTTTTCATACTAATCACCTATGAAAAATAAGACCTTTCTTTTCAATTTCTGTTTCAAGAAAATAAAGCAAAAATACGAGTAACATAACTTTTTCAAATTCTAAATAATTTTCGATAAAACAACTAAATAGAAAAAATAAGATAAATATTTTAGAATTCATTTTTGAATTTCTGAATAGCTTCCAAATAATAATTAGAAAAAGAAGTAACCCAATGATACCGAATTCACCTTGAAGCGATATTATTGTTGAAAAAGGAGAATATAATGTCCCTTGACCTTGTTGAAGATTATATTTAATATAACGATTTAAAATATAATCGTTTGTATATTCAGAAATCGATGGTTCAAAAAACTTATTATAAAAATTAACATACTTTCCTGTACAAGTTAGAGCTGCTCGAGAAGAATATCTTCCAATACCATTTCCGATCAAAAAAAACTTATAATCATTTTGGGGAATATTAACATAAGTATCTTCGTAAACTTCCAACTTCGCTACTGTTTTAATTAAATATTCATAGTTCGTTAATTTTACCAAATATCCTTTTATCCAATTAGGAGTAAATAAAAAGAAAAGAATAATAACCACTACTAATAATACTGCATCTCTCAATTTTTCTCGAAAAGAAGATTTAAAAATTGTTACTAAAAAATAAGATGCGATAAAAAACAAAATCAAAGCAATAGAATTGGTAGAAATTGCTAAAACTAAAGAAAGAAAAATATAAACAATATTACTTTTCATTTTACTTTCATCATAATCTTTTTTAAAGATTAAACATGAAAATAACATAAAGTAAAGAAAAATATTTCCTTGATGATAACCAAAAGTTCCTGTAATCCAATCGTTTGCATTTCCACCTAATTTTAAAATATTATAATTTGCAATAAAAGAGAAAATGACGCTCAATATTTCTAAAAAAAGAATATTTTTTAGTAAAAATGTTAATGAATGAAAGTTTTCTTTTAACTGATTTTTTTCTTTTTCAAAAAGAGAAAATAGCATAATAATCGGTAATAAATAAATGATACTAAAGCTAACATTAACCAAAGGACTCCAATTTAAGACAGCATTACAAATGAGCAATAATACAATAATACACAAATTAAAATTAACAGTCTTTTTATTTTTTAATGAAAATAAATAAAAGAGCGTAGTTATGAAAATAATAATATAATTATTTGGGATAATAATACTTGCTAATAATATTTTTAAAATACAAAAAAAATTATTTGTTTGAAAAAATTTTCTAGTTTCCAAGAAAAAAGTAGAAAGAAAAGCTCCATAAAGAACATTTGCATTATGAAAAAAAGCCAAAACAAATGCTCCACAAACATATAATATCTTTTCCAAAAAATCTAAATTAAATCTTTTCTTAAAAATTGAAAATCTAGCACTCATGATATTCCTCCAAATCAATATATATTTTTGAAACTTTTTCAATAAAATGATTGGTAGTAAAAAAATGATTGAAAATACGTTTTGCTTCTTTTTCTGCTCTTTCATATTTTTCCGCATTTGTTAAAAACGATTCTATACTTCTACTAAGTTCTTCTATATTTCCTTGTTCCACTAAAATACCATTTTCTTCTTGAGTAATCATTTCTTCCACTCCACCACAACGATATGCGACCGTTGGAATACCGCAAGACATTGCCTCTAATACAACAGTAGGAAATGAATCATATTGAATACTACTCAAAACTAAAAGATCGATTATTTGATATATTTGTAAAATATCTTTTCGAAAACCGCACAACTTAATAGAATCATCAAGCTTTTTTTCATGAATGACTTTTAATAATTCATCCATTCTCCATTCTTGACCTTGAAAAGCATCTCCAATAATTATACCATAAACATTATTCTTTTTTTGAATTAATTTTTCCATAGCTAGGATAAAATGCTCTTGGCCTTTAATAGCATTAATTCTACCAACAATTGCTACAACTTTTGCATCACGTGGTAAACCAAATTCTTGATAATATTTCTCTTTTAAAGATTCATCAAATGAAACAGGATTAATTCCATTATGAATTATAACAATTTTTTTACTCTGATGTTTGGTAATCGCTTCAATATATGACTTTACAGCTTTTGAAACTACAATCATTTGAGTACAATATTTTAAATGAATCTGATATAAGAACTTGGCAATTAATTTAGGATGTTCAATCATTTCATGCACATGCGTAATCAACTTAACATTTGTTTTTTTCTTCAAATAAATGCCTTCTAATACAGCAACAGTATTATTGTGAATAAGATCTATTTTTTCTGTTTCCACAAACTTTAATAATGACTTACAAGACGAAAAATATTCTTTCAAGTAATGATATATACCTTTTAAATTAAAATACTTTCTACGAATAATAGGATAAAACATGATTTGATATCGAATATGATTTTCTTCTAATTTTTTTACTAATGGTCCATCATTTGGTAATAATACAATTGGTTCAAATATATTTTTATCTAAATTACTAACAATTGTTAACAAAATTTGATCTGCGCCATAAAGTTCTGCACCAGTATGTAAAAAAAGAATTTTAATTTTTTTCATCCTGCAGTCATCTCCTTTCTTTTCATGAAAAGAACATCATTTCATAAAAATAGTTTCATAAGTTTCGATAATTTTTTCCCAACTATAAGATTTTTCTATTCTTTGAAGTGCTTTTTCAGATAACTGTTTTATTTCTTCATTTGAGAATTCATCTGCTTGATTAATTAAAGTAGACAAGTTATTTTCTTCTTGATTCCAATATAATGCTCCATCTATTGCTACTTCGCGATTAAATCCGACATCATATAATAAATTTAATTTTGTAGAAGCAAGTGCTTCAATTAAAGAAGGATTGGTTCCTCCAACTGAATGACCATGTAAATATCCATAAGCATTTTCTCGAATCTTTTTGATTAATTCTGAATGGTAAACTGTTCCAACAAATTTAATTCTCTTATCTTTCTGAAAATGGGTTATTTCTTTTAAATGATCAAAAAACTTATTTTCTTCTACATTGGTAATGATAACCAAATCTTTTTTAGTTTTGCTTTTCATAAATTCTTTTAACATGGTCTCATAATTATTCTCAGGAACAAAACGACCCACGATTAAATAATATTCATTTTGATTTAATTTAAATTTAGAATACCAATTTTTAAGCATCTCATCATCATCCGCTAATTGACTACTTTTTAAATCTGCACCATAAGCAATAAATGTGGTATTAGGCTTATATTTTCCATATTCTGTTTTAATATACTGTTCTATATTAATGGAATCACAAATTAATAAGTCAGCATGTTTTACCATTAGTTTTTCGGAATATTTCCAATATTTCTTTATAAAATAATTCCATTTTGATCGTTTCCATTCATGACCATCAGGATTTACTAAAAGCGAAACATTCATTTTTTTTAATATTTTTTTATAGTGTCCAATAAAAGGCCCAATTCGACAAGCTAAAATGTAAACAATACAATTAGTTAAATGTTTCTCTTTGATATAATTTATAGTTTTTTTGAGTGCTAAAAGATCGTAATATACAGCTTTAGCAGGACCTAATTCAGGTACATTCACATGAAAACAAATAGAATCATTATATTCTAATATTTTTTCATCCTTTGCCATACATGCAACATAATACTTTATATTTTGAGAAACTTTTTTTTGCGTCAAATTTTCTACAAAAGTTTCAAAACCACCATAATTAGCAGGTATTCCCTTCGATCCTATAATAAAAATATTCTTCATTTACTCACCTATTTTATTTAAAATTTTCATACAATTCTTGGTATAAATTATATCAAATGACAAAAAGTATTTCAATAGAAGTCAAAATTAAAAAAAGGTAAAACATTTTTTTACCTTATACTTTTAAACTGCTCCATCATGTTTAAATAGTTGCAATATTGTTCTTGCAATAATTTTCACATCTAATTTTAAGCATCGAATATCACTATACTTTTTTTCCATTTGTAAACGATATAAAAAGCTAGTATTACTTCTTCCACTTGTTTGCCAATAACCAGTAAGTCCAGGTTTTGTAGATACAATATATTTATAATAATTTCCCATGTCATCTTTTTCTCGAGGTAAATATGGTCGATTTCCAACAAAACTCATATCTCCTTTAAAAATATTAATAAACTGTGGAAATTCATCCAGTGACAATTTTCGTATCACTCTTCCAACTTTTGTCACACGTGGATCATGCTTCATTTTTTTATTTTCTTCATACTCATTTCTTAAAGCTTCATCATTTTCTAATATTTTTAATAAAATCTCATCTGCATTTGGTTTCATAGTTCGAAATTTATATAATTGAAAATGAATTCCAAAAAGACCTATTCTTTCTTGTTTATAAAAAATACTATGAAAGTCACCTGTTAACATATAAGCGATTTTTATTAAAATAGACAATGGTAACAAAAATAAAATTCCAAAAATACTAATTAAAACATCAAAAGTACGTTTACTTAATCGATAAGACATATATTTAAACTTAGACGATTTAGTCATTTCTACTTTATCAAATAGAGTTTTCTCTTGATCCATCGTAAGATTCTCCTCTTTCATATTTTCAACCCCCAACACACGAATAAATTATATCATCTATCTAATTTACTTTCTACATAATAGCACTAACTTAACATGAATATGTAAAATTTCAAGTCACATTTTGTCAACCAATTAACCTCTTTAAAGATGAATGGTTGTTATTTTATCACAAATTTTCAAAATGTATAGTACCAAATTGAGGAAATTAGCCAAAAAATAGATTTTTAACCCAAATTTATCTCCATAATTCCATTTAAATCAATAATACTTCCAGCAGGTATATTGGTGTTCATTACTTTTCCATAACCATTTAACTGATAAGGAAGTCCTATCATATTACAAAAGCGAATGATTTCATTGGTACTCCAGCCCACTACTTCTGGCATTTTGTATTCTAATCCATTTGTTAATAAAAAGATTTTAGCATGTTCCACTACTGTCATATTTTTATTTGGATACTGCCCAATTACATATTTTCCTTCTCCTAAAACAATCGGACTTAGTTTTAATTTTTGTAAATCTGCTATCGTTTCATCCACGCTTTTCGAAATATAACTATTCATTGCAATAATTTTTGTTAAATCTTGATCTTTTAATGGATCACCTATACTCATTACTTTAGCAATTTCACCAATTGCAGAAGAAATTACTTTGGTAATATCTGTAGTACTACTGACCAATCGTTGAGTAGAAAAATAAATGACATATCTAGGTTCTTCATAAGGAAAAAATCCCGCAAAACTTTTTACATAATCATATTCACCAGTTAAATATCCACCACTTTTAGAAGCCATTTGTGCCGTTCCCGTTTTACCAGCAATTGTAACATTATCTGGTGCATATCCTCGATTATAAGAAAAACCATTATAAACTACATCGTACATCATTTTTTTCATTCTCTCAATGGTAGTCACACTGGCAATTTGATTTAACTCAGTTTTCTCTCCTTGCATCACAATTTCTCCATTAGAATTCACAATTTTAGAAATAATGTATGGTTTCATCATGACCCCGTTATTCACAAGAGCAGATAATGCTTGAAGCATTTGAATGGGAGTTACCGTCATACCTTGACCAAAACTCGCATTCGCAAGCTCACTTTCATAAGTAAAATTGACAACTCCTTCTGATTCATTTGGTAAAGTAATTCCAGTTTTTTTACCAAATCCACAATTTTCATAAAATTCTTTTAATCTTTTTACCCCTAATTTTAAAGCCAGTTTTGTCGCTGCAACATTAGAAGAATAAGAAAAACCTGTATCATAATTTATGGTACCCCAACCAACATTATTAAAATCGTTAATAATCGTTCCATCTGATAATGTAATATTACCAGATTGAAACAATTCATCTCCTTTATAAATTCCTTGTTCAATGGCACTCATAAAAGAAAATATTTTCATCGTGGAACCTGGTTCAAATTGATAACTAGTTAAAGGATTTAAATAAGACGTAATTCCATTTAGAGTATTTAAATCAAAGTTCGGTACCGTTGCACTACCTACTATTGCACCGGTTTTAGCATCCATCACGGATATTTGTGCCCAATCCAAAGGATGCTCATTTTTTAATTTTGCTAAAACATTTTCTAAAATCAACTGTACATTATTATCAACTGTTAAATAAATATCTGAACCACTTTCCGCTTCTTTGGTAATTTGAGAATTCGGCATCGGATATCCATAAGCATCTTGTTGATATTCTGTATATCCATCCGTTCCTTTTAAAATATCATCATAATAAGCTTCAACACCCATTTCACCATGAATTTCTCCATTTTCATCTGCTCTAGCATATCCTATTAAATAAGATGCATAACTTTTATTTTTATAAAAACGTTTTAAGCTAGATATAAAACTAATTCCAGGCAATTCTAAAGCTTCAATACTTTTTTTCTTATCTTCTGTGATTCCTCTTCCTCCAGGACCTAATTCCACTTGATATAAATTTTGATTTAATAAATTTAAAATACTTTCTTCACTCATATTAATAATAGGAGAAAGTTCTTTTGCTGTTCTTTCTTTATCTACTACATGTTTTGGATCACTTTCTTTTTTGGTTCTACTTTTAGAAAGATAAGCAATCACAGTATAAGATTTAATGTTCTTAGAAAGCTCATCCCCATTCACATCATAAATAGAACCTCTTGAAGCATGTAATATTTCTTTGGTTGTATTTCGATTATTGGCAAATTCAGTTAAATTAATATGATCTACTTGATCACTCAATACAACATATGAAAGTTTTATTACGATCAGAAAAAATAAAAAAGAAAAGATAAGCAAAGTTATCTTTAGGTTAATATTCATTGTAATTCGAAATTTACCTAGTTTCTTTTTTTTCATATTCTATCTTACTCATTTATTACTTTAATATTTTCATTATTATAACTCAATCCTTTTTCACTTGCAACTTCTTGAATTTTATCAAGACTTGCTAGTTCATCAATCTGCATACTTAAAGATTCATTCACATTCGATTGTTTCTCAATTTTTGATTTTACTTGCTCTACTTCAATATTACTTTCTGATAAAAGAGCTTTCGTAAATACTGTACAAATTGGCATAGATAAAATTAAAATAAATATAAAAATATAAATCAATTTTTCTCCTCTTAATAATTTATTATTTTTGTTCTTTTTCTTCATCATGCTCTTTTATCCTTTCTATCACCCGAAGTTTAGCGCTTTTACTTCGCGTATTTTCTTTTAATTCTTGTTCACTTGCTAAGAATGGTTTGGAATGAATTAATTTGATTAAAGGTAGATATTGTTCTGGTATAGAAGGCAATCCTTTTACCATTTCGTCCACTTTACTATACTCCGAAAATATTTTTTTTACAATGCGATCTTCTAAGGAATGAAATGTAATTACAGCGATACGTCCTTCTTTTTTTAAAAGAGAAATAGCATCTGGTAAAACTTGTTTTAAAACATTCAATTCTTCATTCACTTGAATTCGGATGGCTTGAAAAATTTTTCGCTCAGGATGGGTTTTATAAAAATAATTTGCTCCAACTGCTTGTTGAATTACATCTACTAATTCCAAGGTAGTAGCAATTTCTTTTTGCTTTCTAGTTTCGATTATTTTTTTTGCAATGAACTTACTTCTTTTTTCTTCTCCATATTGAAAGAAAATCTTAGTAAGTTCTTCTTCTGAATAAGAGTTCACCAATGTCTTAGCAGAAAAAGTTTGCTCTTGATTCATTCGCATATCTAAAAGTTCATCTCTCATAAAAGAAAATCCACGACTAGGAGTATCAATTTGAGGACTGGAAACACCTAAATCAAATAAGATTCCATCTACATGAGTCACATTACGTTTTTGTAGTTCTTCTTTTATATTCACAAAATTACTATGAATAATTTCATAATTTGAATTTACACTTTTTAATATTTGATCGGCATATAAAATTGCTTCTTTATCTTGATCAAAAGCATATAAATATCCATTTGGGATTCTTTTTAATATTTCTTTCGAATGACCTGCATATCCAAGTGTTGCATCGACATAAACACCATCCGATTTTAAATTTAAAAATTCTAATACTTCCGCTTTTAAAACGGGATAATGTTTCATTTAAGTCACATCCATAAATAAATTTTCTGCAATATCAGATAAGTTTTCTTCATTATATTGTAAAACCTCTTCCCATGCATGTTGTTCCCATATTTCAATCCGATCATTTGCGCCGATTATAACGCATTCTTTTGTTAAACCGGCGTAATTGATCAATGGGGAGGTTATGCAAGTTCTTCCTTGATTATCGAACTCGCAGAAAGTAGCACCTGAGAAAAAAGATCGGACAAATGCTCGAGCATCTTTTTTTGTAAAAGGTAGAGTATTCAGTTTACTAACTAGCTTATTCCAATCGTCTAAAGAATAAACATATAAACATTTTTCAAGACCGCGTGCAATAATAAATTTATCTTTTAATTCTGTTCTAAATTTTGAAGGCATTACAATACGACCTTTCTCATCAATATTATGATGATATTCACCCAAGAACATGTAATCCCCCACTTTCTTCCACCTCGTACCACTATCTACCATTATATTACATGCTTTTTTTAAAAATGTAAAGTATTTTTATCCAAAAATTCAAGAATTTTGACAATTTAAATTTAAAATATGTCTGCTTTTCATTTTTGGAAACATAAGTTATAATAAAGCAGAAAAGAGGTTTATATATGACATTAGAAACAATCAAAAATTACAAGAAAATTCATATGATTGGCATTGGTGGAGTTAGTATGAGTGGTCTTGCAGAACATTTAACTCATTTTGGATTTACAATTACTGGAAGTGATGCCCATGAAAGTGAAAACACAAAACATTTAAAAGATTTAGGAATAGAAGTTTATATTGGACATAATATCCATGCCATTGACAATGCTGATTTAATCGTTTACACAGCAGCAATACCAGAAAGCGATGAAGAACTAATCTATGCCAAAGAAAACAACAAAATCATGATGGAACGAAGTGTTTTTTTAGGAAAAATCACCAAATGCTACAAAGAATGTATTTGTATAAGTGGAACTCATGGAAAAACAACCACTACTTCCATGATTTCTCTTTGTTTTTTAGAAGCAAATTTAGACCCTACTATCGAGGTAGGAGCTTATTTAAAACCCATAAAAGGTAACAATAAAACTGGAAATAGTGAATACTTTATTTTAGAAGCATGTGAATATGTAGATTCATTTTTACAATTCTCTCCACATGTAGAAATCATTTTAAATATTGACAACGATCATTTAAATTATTTTAAAAATATTGAAAATATCAAAAAATCATTTTTAAAGTTTACGGAATGTCTAACAGAAAATGGAATTCTTATTGTAAATAAAGATGATTCTAATACAATGGAAGTAATCAATCAAGCGAATCATCCATTTTTAACTTATGGTATAGATGATGAAAACACAAATTACCATGCAACCAAGATTTGTTTTAATTCCTATGGATACCCTACTTTTGATTGTTTAAAAGATGGAAAGTATTTTGACACATTTACTTTAAATGTTCATGGTCGTCATAACATTTTAAATGCACTGGCAACAATTGCAACTTGCGATTATTATGGCATACAAAAAGAACAAATAAAACATGGATTAAAAAGCTTTACTGGTGCTAACCGAAGATTTGAAAAAATCGGTGAATATAAAGAAATTCCAGTCATTGACGATTATGCACATCATCCTACTGAGATTCAAGCAACACTAGCTTGTACCAAAGAAATTCCTCATCAAAAAACTTGGGCCATTTTTGAACCACATACTTATACCAGAACTTTAGAACATCTAGAAGAATTTGCTCATGTTTTATCACAGTTTGATTATATTATTCTTTCAGAAATCTATGCTGCAAGAGAAGAAAATATAAATGGAATATCTTCAAAAGATTTAGAAAAAAGAATTTTAAAAACCAATCCAAATTGTATTTTTTTAAATAGTTACCAAGAAATCATTGATTATATTAAAAGCAATGCAAAAAAAGGTGATATTATTATCACCATTGGAGCAGGAACAATTAACCAAGTTGGTTATCAATTAATCAAAGAAGAAACATAATCATTTCTTCTTTTTTAATGCTTCGAATTCAAAAGAGGATTAACATGTATTGTTACGGAAAAAACATTTGGAAATTGTTTTAACATTTTTTTCTTTAATCGATCTGCTATTTTATGACTTTCTAAAGTTGTTAAATTTCCATCTACCAAGATGGATAAAACTACTAAATATTGATTTCCAGTTGGAACCGTTTCAAATTTTGTAATACCTAGTACCCCTTTTTGTTTTGATATAAAAACTTGAAGATGATTTGCACTATCTATATCCATTGCTTGATCCATTAAAATGTGATAACTTTCTAGAAAAATATGAAAACCAGAAAAACCAATCCATAATGAAATTCCAACTCCCACAATACTATCCAATATGAAGATATGGTAATATGAAAATACAATAGACAATAACGTAAAACATGTAATAATAATATCATTTCTATGGTCAACCATATTAGAATAAACCAATAAGCTTTTTGTTTCCAAATAGACATATCTTGCATAAAAATAAAGACAGAATTTAACAAGAATCGTAATCACACAAACAAAACACAAAAGATAAGAAAAAACGACTTCATGACCATTCCAAATTGTTTTAAGAGAATTGATAAAAATTAAAAAAGCACTAAAAATCATAGATAAACTAACAAACAAAGAAAATAGAAATTCTGCTTTTCCATGTCCAAAAGGATGATCCTCATCTTTTGGACGTGTTGCAAGCTTACCTCCTAATAAAGTCATAAAAGAAGAAAAAATATCCATGAAACTATTGACGGCATCTGATATCATCGCCTGACTAGAAAATACAATGCCACTGAAAAATTTCAGAAGCATTAAAAAAAAATTTCCTATCACTCCAAAAAAACCAACTTTAGATATTTTTTGTAACTGATTCATAGATCCTCCTTTTTAAAGTCCAAATAAACATAACATGAAACAATTTAAATTTCAAGCAAAATGGAAATTTATGTCATTTAAATGATTTAACATGGAATTAGATTCATATCTTTATAACCTTTTCTTAAGAATCATTTTATTTTTTATTTTCATAAAACTTCTTTAAATTATAGCTGTATAAACAAAAAATTTTGTAATAATAAATATACTATGATTAAAAAAAATGCTTTTTTATTCAAATAGCACTTTTTTATTTTTCTTTCTTTTTCAAAAATTTAGTTACCTTACCACGTTCTACTTCAAAGATTTTATCAGAAACATCCGCTAATTCATCATTTGCTGAAAATACAACAATAGTTTTAGACCCATGAAGTTTTAGTAAAGTTTTCTTAATATATTCTTTATCTTTTCCACTTAAATAATTTGGAAATTCATACAAAACTAGGATTTCACTATTCATCAGTAATAATCGCGCCAATCCTAATAAATATTGTTCTCTTTTTGGTAAAGCATTTGCTTCGGTTTTTAATTCATCTGGTAATTCTTTAATATAATCATAAATTCCAACTTGTTTTAATACTTCGATAATCCGCTCTTTTTTCGGATCAATTAACTGTAAATTTTTCATAATAGATCCATGATAGAAAAAAGGTTTCGTTGTTAAATAATTTAAATTTTTTAAAAATATTTTTTCTTTATAATCTTGTATTTTTATTTTATCAATATACACATCACCCGTATCTGCTAAAATCATTCGGCGAAGTAAATAAAAAATGGTTCGTTTTCCACTACTTCTTGTTCCATGAAATAACACAGTTTGATTCGATTCAATATGAAAACTCACATCACGTAAATCATTTAATTCAAAATCATCAAAATGAGAAGCATCCACATTAACATTAACAAAATCAATTTCACCAGAAATATCATCAAGTTTAATATTTCCAAATTGAATCTCATTTTTCTCATCAAAATTCAAAATGATATTTACTCGATTACAAGTCACATAAGCGTTTTTTAACTCGGTTAAAATTCCCATAAAATCTTTACTATTGGTAATACTATCCGTTAAATAAGAAACCACAATCAAATATACTGTTAAAGAAAGATTTCCAAGCGAAAGCAAATAAATCAAAACTAACGTAACAAGATAAATAACGGTTTTATAATAACCAAAAAAACTATTATCAAGCATACTACTAGCCATCGTCTTTTTTTGTTGATGAATCATAAATTGTTCATTTTTTTTCAAAAATTCTTTTTCCATTTTTTTGGTTAAATCATAAGAATCAATCATATTTTTTGATAAAATAATTTCTGAAAACGTTTCAAATTCAGAATCAACAGCTTCTTTTGTCTCTTTTGTTGCAATGCTAATTTTTGAGTTAATCCAATTTAATATTTTATAATTCACTCCGATAATAAATAAAATAACAATTCCAATCGGAAAAGATACAGAAAAAACATAAGAAAGTGTTAATATAGTAGATAAGAAATAACGAAATCTAGAACATATCTGATCACTAAACTTTGCTGTTTCATAAGCATCACTATGAAAAATATTAATTAACTTTTCTTTCGAAATCGCTTCAAAGTTTTTTTCTTTCCCACGAATAATTTTATGAAAAATTTTGTTTTCCAATCGTTTATAAATATCTCCAACAAGATTATATGTATTTTTATAATTTAAAATCCAAGAAAATTGACGAAGTAAAATAAATAAAAGACCCAGTGTCAAACAAAAAATTGCCATTTTAAAATTGCCATCTGCTAAACTGGTCGTAACTTTTGCCACGTACATCGATTCACAAACCAAACAAATACTAACCACAATTACAGTTGCAAATTGAAAAAACCAATAAGCCTTATTCGGCTTACATAAATGATACCACTCTTTTAGCATCCGAATATTTTCTTTCATAACTTCACACTTCCCTATTCTTTCTAGTTAAGTATACCAAAAAATAAAAAAAATGAAAATTAAAAAATGAAAAAAAGAGCTTTTAAGCTCTTCCAGAATACTTTCCATCACTTGTAGAAATTACTATTTTTTCTCCTTGATTAATAAACAAAGGAACTTTTACCACATATCCCGTTTCAATGGTGGCATCTTTCATTGCATTATTGGTGGTATTTCCTTTTACAGCAGGTTCTGTTTCAATAATTTCAAACTCTACTTTTTCTGGTAAACTAACACCAAGAATTTCTCCTTCATATTGATCAATTTGAATTTCCATTCCTTCTTTAATAAACTTTGATTCATTCTCTAATTTTGAAGCAGGTATTTCTAATTGTTCATAGGTTTCTGTATTCATAAATACATAGTTAGATCCATCGATGTATAAAAATTGCATAGGCATTTTATCAACATGTGCACGTTCAATTTTAATATTTGTATTATAAGTATTTTCTACTATACTACCAGTTCTTAAATTTTTTAATTTAATTTTAATAAAAGGACTTCCTTTTCCTGGTTTAACATGTTGAAATTCTTGAATTAAACATAAATTTCCATCGACAATAACCGTCATTCCATTTTTGATATCATTAATATTAATAAGCATTAAACTCACTCTTTCTAGCTTCTATTTAATTTAACTTCTTTAAATACAGTTACTTGCTTACAAGCAGGACAAAATTTATTTAGTTCCAATTTGTCAGGAGTATTTTTCTTATTTTTAATAGTTGGACGAATTTGTTTTCCACATCTACTACATTTTAATCCGACATATTGTCTATTTTCATTTTTAGCCATTTTTTCTTGCCTCCTTTTAAATCCATATGTATTATAACAAATAAAATTGCATTTTCAAAGAAAAAATAAAACACATTTTAAACTAAAAATAAATTTAATCTTTTTATTTTCTTTATATTAAAATTCTTTTCTTCTAAAAACGAGGTGTCTTTTAATCATTCAAAACTTTGTTTCGAATTTTAGGATTATGATTTTTTAATACTTCATCATTCTTATTTACTTGATAACTACTCGCAAAAACAATCGATGAAAGAATGGGAAACCGATACGATAAATCATACACTGGCTCAACATAATAAAAAAGAACATCAGAACAAGATGAATTTATCATTCGAAATGTTTCCATTTCTTCTAATTTAGTATACATCGGATTTCGAATGTTATCCCAAACAGAATCTACAGGTCTTTGATAAAAATTTTCTAAAAAAGAAAAATAATCTTTTTCCAACAATTCCATTTGATAAAGAAATCTCTCATCCACAATTTTTTTATCTTCTTCATAATAAAAAGAATCATTCACTAAAATTTGTTGGATCAAATCAAATAAATATACATTCTCTTCCAAAGAAAAATCTGTTTGATTACTTGTATATTCTTTCATTTGAGCTAAAAACCTTTTAAAAATTAATATTTTAAAATCAAATCCTACTGCTTTTTTGGAATCATTGTAACTAAGTGAGTCCAGTGTATTATAATATAAAAAACTCGAATCATTATCAAAAAGAATGGTATCCATAGAAGATAAAATAAAATACATTTCTCTTTTATCTTCTTCATGAAAAGCACCCAAAAAAGAAAATAATTGATTGATATCACTATCAAATAAGGCATTATAATAATCATTTAATGAAACATCATCTCTACCTAACGTTAAGATAAATAACATTGCCTCATATTTCCGTTCTAATTTATAATTTAATAAACCAGTTTCATATTTATATTCATTAATCATGGGCATATCCCAAACATTAAATACTTCTGATTCTGCAGAAGATTCAATCAAAAATGAAGAATATTCACTTTGAAGACTAATTCTTGGATACAATAAAAAAGATTTTCTACAATCACAAGCATATTGTCTTAAATGATTTAGTTCATGCCTTAAAATATAAGCAAATTCTTCCCATAATAAGATGGATTCATTTTTTGATTTTTGAATCGCATCAATATTTAAAACAATTAAGTTACACCTTGGAACATAATATGCAAGAGTAACAATTTTATTTTCACTTGGCAAATATTTCTCCAAAGGATTCACAAAAGAATCAGCTATCACACCTTGTTTTCCAAAAACAATTTTAAGTGATTGCATTTTGCAAAAATCCTCATTTATATCGTTAGTATGATCCAGATAATAATCTGTTAATACAGTAGATAGTGCTACTTCTAAATCTTTATTTGCTACTTTATCACTATAAAAAGCATTCTGATAAGTTGTATTTTTTTCTAAAAAGATCGAAGAATTATCACAAATTTTCGAAATTAGATTTTCAATATTTCCGTCAAATTTAAAATGACATGTTTCAATATCTCTTATTTGATTTAAAATTTCCATCGATTCTTCATAATCAGGAAAAAAAGAAGAGCAAGGAGAATGATAAGCAAAATTGTTAGAAGTAGAAAATAAAGAATTAACATTTCGCTCTATTAATTCATCCATTATTTGGTTACCATTTGAAAAATTGCCATCCGATTCTTTTGAAAATTTATGATTGGAAGAACCATTTAAAATAATTGAAAGAGACATCAATAAACTAAATATTTGAATCCTTTTTCTTGATTTCATTAAAATTCCTTCTTTTTAAAAAAAGATTATAACACTAAAATTAAAAAAATCAATTTCTTATATTAAAAAATTCAACATGTAATCTGCCATATCTGTACTAATATATCGATTAAAAGGAGCTGTATAATCTTTTTTTCCATCATAATGGCTCAAATGAGGGGTTACCAATACCAAACTATAGTCTGCATTTTTAGCTGGACCAACCATGGCCAAAGTAGAACTAATGGTTTTCGTATCTACTTTTCCATCTAAATCTTGATCATAAAAAGATTCACTGGTTCCTGTTTTACCATATGCATTAATGTCTTTTCTAACATAACCAGAGCCAGTACCATTATATAATACTTGTCTAAAACCTTCCTTAATTCGATCATAATAACCAACATCTAAATCAATTTTCGATAATGTTTCTGGCTCAAAATTCATCAAAAGTTCATTTTCAGGACTTCGAATTTCTTTTAACAAACTTAATTTTTTTCTTTCTCCATTTGTATGTATCGTATTAATATATTGTAATAATTCAACAGGTGTATAAGTATCATACTGTCCAATTGTTAAATTGAGCAATAAATCATCACTAATGGTTTTTCCAATTACTCCAATTTGTTCATTTGGTAAATCAATTCCTGTTTTACTTCCAAGACCATACATAGAAAAGACATCACGATACTTTTGAAAAACTTCTTCACTCGCATCTAATTTCATATCATAAGTATAATTTTTTCCAGCTAATTTAATGGCAGTTAAAAATTGATAATAATTACTTGACCATTTTAAAGCAGTAATATCATCTAATACTCCTAATTTTTTATAAGAGCATTTTTCTGGAACCAAATAAAGTTTTACACAAGAATCTTGAATTTTTTTATGAATATCAATTACTCCATTTAAATAACCTACAGTATGACTCGCCCCTTTTACAATACTTCCTGATGTAAAAGAAGATAAAATAACATTTGTAGTAATTTCTTGGAATGTAACATTATGACCATTTTCTAACATGCGTCTTCCACTAAGTGCTAATATAGAGCCAGTATTTGGATCACTCATCAAAGCATAATTTTCTTTTAAAAATTCTGTATTGGGCATTTTTTTTACTTCTAGTAAAGTTTTTTCTACTAACTCATCTAATTTTTGTTGCAAAGAAATATCTATAGATAAATAAACATCATTTCCTCTTTTTGCTTCTTTTACAAGGGTAAGAGATTTATCTGGATTTACAAAATAAACTGCTTTTGATCCTTGTAAATAAGAATCATATTGTTCTTCTAAATAACTTACTCCAACCACATCGGTAATTTTATAACCTTTTTCTAAATATTCATCTTTCTTCTCACTAGGAATTCCCTCACTCAATGATCCAAAAATACTTCGTAATGTCTCGTGATAAGGATAACTTCTTTTCCAAAATGAATCAATAAATACACCTGGAATATTTGCTTCCAAAATTTTTGCTACCAAAGATTCATCAGCTTCTTTTTCTATTATTTTTGTTTGATAAGAATAACCTTCATTCATGACAGCATAAAATTTTGCTAAAATTTTTTCTTCTTTCGACATGGATTGTAACACATCTTCTTCAATTCTTTCTCTTTTTAATTTTTCTAAATCTTCATTTGTTAATTTTCTTGAAGCAACTAGTTCTTTTTCTTCCTCGGTAATCAATTTTGATACGATATCAGGATTGGAAAGAGCATAAAAATTACGGCACTCATCTTCATTTGCTTCTTCTAATAAAACATATTGCATTAATTGTTTTGCAATTTCAATTTCTTCTAAAAAATTAGGATTTTCAATCTTTCGATAAGTAATCCGTTTGACTAATTCATTATCTACCAAAACATTCCCATTTCGATCTAAAATACGACCTCTCGGAGCACTATCTCCTTCGATATAAATTTCAGTTTTTTGTTTTAATAAATCAGAATATAATTCATGATTTTGAACATTTAAATATATAATTCTTCCAAAAATAATAGAAAATAGAAAAAAAAGTAATCCATAATAGGGCCAAAGTGTTTTTTTACTCATAGAATTCACCATTACTAGTATTCTTTTTTTTCCATATTTCATACAATAGGATAGGTGATAATATGTTTAATATAATAGAAAGATTTATGAATAAAATGACCAAAGAAGATATTCAAAATTTTGCAATAAAGAACAATGTAATTTTAAGTGAAGCAGAATTAGCATTTACTTATCAATTCGTAAAAAAGAATTGGAAAATTGTTTTAAGTAATCCGAATGCGTTTAATCTAGAACGTTACAAAGACAAATTCTCGGAAGAAAACTACTCCAAAATGAATCGTTTATTAAAAGAATACATGACTCGATATCAATCTTTTTTATAAAAAGAAACAATATCTTCATATAAATTTTGATTCAACGTTTGATTTTTTAAACTCATAATTTCAAATCGATATGGTGGATAAATTCGAGTTTTATCTTCTTTGTTATTTCCTACATAAGGAGTTTCTAAAATAAAAGGAACTTCTTTTAATTTTGGATGATTTAAAATACTTAGAAGAACATCAAATCCAATGGTTCCAAATCCTATATTTTCATGACGATCTTTATGAGTTCCACATTCATTTTTACTATCATTTAAATGAACACATTTTAAACTATCTAGACCAATTAGTTCATCCAATTGTTGTAAAAAAGAATCAAAGTTTTTTAAAGAATAACCCGCATCATTTAAATGACATGTATCAATACAAACACCAACATGTTCTTTTCCAACTTGATCAAGTATTTGTTTTATTTCTTCTAAATTACAACCGCATTCCGTTCCTTTACCAGCCATTGTTTCTAAAAGAATGTTACACGTTTGATCTTTTCTTAGAACGAAATTTAAAGCTTCAATAATATTTTGAATTCCTTCTTCATGAGTTAATCCAACTGCACTTCCAGGATGAAGAACAATATTTGTAATTCCCATCGATTCACAACGATCAATTTCATTTTTCAAAAATTGAATACTAAATTCCCATTTATTCTTATCTTTTTTATTGGCTAAATTAATGATATAAGGTGCATGACAAATAACATGAGAAAGATCCATTTGATGCTCTTTCATGTAAGTTTTTGCTTCTAAAATCAAATTTTGATCCAATGGTTTTCTTATTGTATTTTGTGGAGCGCCTGTATAAAACATAAAAGTATTCGCTCCATATTCAGTTGCTTGTTTTGCACACCCAAGCAACTGTTCAATACCAAAATTAACATGACATCCTAAAATCATAGCATCACTCTTTCTAAAGAAAATTATAACAAAGAAAAAAAGACTTTCAAAGTCTTATTTTTATCTTAAAGTAACTCCTTCTCCTCCACAAGTATCCGAATTATTTCCAGATAATTCAGAAGGAGGATTTCCAGGATCCAAAGAACTGGCATTAAAACCACTTAACGTATACTTTCCATTACTATACCAAATTCTATAAGTTGCAGTAGCACCACTTGCATCCACTAATACACTTCCATTTGCTTCTCCTGCTTTTTCTAAATACCCATTTGCCCTTAAATAACTAACACTCATACAAAATTTATTTCCATTTGCTTTATTATTTAATAACGCATCTGTATAAGCAAGTTTTGCTGTCTCAACTATGCTTTGTGCATCAATTATAAATGCTTTTTTTTGAGAATTAGTTAATACCGTTGTTACATTTGTCGCTGCAAATAACATAATAATTGCTAGTATTGTAATAACTGCTAAAAGTTCGATCAATGTAAAACCTTTTTTATTTAACACTTTGCTACCCATAAGATTAACCTCTTTCTACTAATAATACCATTATAGCTCATTCTTAAAAATGAAGTCAATCTATTTATGCTTTAAATGCACTTAGAAAGCTACTAACTAAGTCAATATTGTCAATCGCATCATTTATTTTATCTGTGGTTCTTAAATGATACATGTCTTTCATCGCTTCAAAAAATTCTTTTGTTAGATCTTGATTTCGATTTAAATTTTTAAACCAATATGAATTTTCTTTTAAATATTGATACATATTTTTTTCATTTTTAATTTTCATTTGTGCTTCTAATTGCATATTTAATCCTCGAAAAATTTATTTAAAGGTCTTGGAGTAATTGGCCCCTTAGCCAAGTTACTGACCCCTTCTGTTCCTTTTTGTGTTAATTCTTGAACTAAATTCAATGCTTTTTGTGCTGTTTTAATATGTTCTTGAATAGAATTCATATCAATATTTTTTAATTTTTCTGCCAAACCTGCTACATTTGTGGTATCTGTATTTTCTATACGATCCGTTTTAAGATATCCATTCCAAGCATCCTCTTTCTCACCATAAATATCATAAATCTCGTAAAATTTTTGCCATGACATACTTCCATCTCTCACATAAGAAACAAGTTCTGGGTGATTGCTTGCAAATAATTTAAATTCCTCTTTTTTACCCATAAAAAATCACCTATTACATTGTAATCGTAACAAGTGATTTTTATGATTAAAGTTTAAAATCATCTATAAAATCATCAATGGTAAATTCTTTGGTCTCTGATTTTTTTTCTTCGATTCGATTTTCTTTTTCTTCCTCTATTTTTGCTTCTTTTTTAAATAAACATGGTTTTATGAAAATCGCATCAATTGGATATTTTGAAATATTAGATCCTGTACTAGCCAAGTCCATGATGGTAATATCACTATTTTTGATTTCCTTTAATTCACTATCTGATTTAATAATAACACTATCTTTAGAAATAGTTGGAAAAGCAGTAAAAATCTCATAAGAAACTGATTTCACTTTTTTTATCAAAGAATTTCCTCTTTTTGCACGACCCGTTTCTACAATTTCTTCTATTTTAACTCGTTTAGCCGTTTTTTGAGTAGTAAAAAGGTTTAAATAATCTGAAGATTCAAAAGCAAATGCTGCAACAGCAACGTCTTCTTTTAAATTAATCCCTTTGACTCCACTTCCTTTTACTCCCACTAAAGGAATTTCTTCAGGAGAAAAAGAAACATAATAACCATTTTTGGAAACAATCATAATTTTCTTTTTTTCTTCAAAAACAGAAATAACTTCATCTTCTTCTTTTAATTTCATAGCTAACATTGCTTTTGAAGTACGTGTAACCTCGTAATCACGAGCAAGTGTTTTTTTAATCATCCCATTTTTGGAAACTGTAATGATTCTATTTTCTGGTTCATACAAGAAACTTTGAACTACAGTTTCTCCTGTTTGTAACATAACAATACTATTAATATGCTTACCTAAATCTTTCCATTTCACTTCTGGAATTTTATGGACAGGAATAAATAAATAATTTCCTAAATTTGTAAAAATAAGTAGAGAATCTAAAGTAGTAGTTTGATAAAGTCCCAAAACATAATCTCCTGGTTTCATAGTAGTTTCTTCTTCATTACTAGAAGAATAACTTTTTAAATTAACACGTTTGATATATCCTTCTTTTGTTACCACTACCACAACATTTTCTTTTGGGATAATACTTTTCATATCCAATTTAATTTCTGTCACTTCATCATGAATTTCCGTTCTTCTAGGACTTCCGTATTCCTTTTTAATCACTTTTAATTCTGTTTTCATAACATGTTTCAAAGCTTCTTCATTATTTAAAATTTCGCCCCATAAATACATATTTTTTTCAAGTTTTTTCATTTCTTCTTCAATTTCAGCAATATCCGTATTGGTTAAACGATATAATTGTAATTCAACAATTGCTTTGGCTTGTTCAAAAGTAAAAGAAAATTCTAAAACTAAATTATCAATCGCATTGCTTTTATTTTTACTAGCTCGAATCACACGAATGACTTCATCTAAAATACCAATCGCTTTAACCAAGCCTTCTAAAATATGATATCTTGCTTTGGCATGATCAAAATCAAATTGCGTTCTTCTTGTTACTACTTCTTTTTGATGAGCAATAAAGGCATCCAATATTTCTAAAATACCTACTAATTTTGGACGACGATTTACAATTGCCACCATATTAAAATTATAATTAATTTGTAAATCAGTGTTTTTAAGAAGGTAATTTAATACTAATTCAGAATTCGCACCACTTTTTAAATCAATGACAATTCTTGCCATATGATCATGATCCGATTCATCGATTACGTCATTAATTCCTTCTACTTTTTTATCCAGTTTAATTTCTGTAATCTTTTTAATTAATTGTTCTTTTACAACTTCATAAGGAATGGAATGCACAATAATTTGTTCATGATTTCCCGATTTGATTAACTCTGTTTTTGCTTTTAAAACAACTTTTCCTTTTCCAGTTTTATAAGCTTCTTGTAAGCCGCTTTTTCCTTCCAATACTCCAGCGGTTGGAAAATCGGGTCCTTTTAAAATCTCTAAAATCGTTTCTAGTTTACAATTTTGATTTTCAATTCTTTTAATTGTAGCATCAATTACTTCACTTAAATTATGTGGAGGAATATTAGTAGCATAACCAGCACTAATTCCAGTAGAACCATTGATTAGTAAATTAGGAAAAGAAGCTGGTAAAACGGTTGGTTCTAATTCGGTATCATCAAAATTATAAGTCATCTTAACCGTATTTTTATGAATCGAATCAAGCATAACTTCAGCAAATTTTGAAAGACGGGCTTCGGTATAACGCATAGCAGCTGGTCCATCTCCATCAATACTACCATTATTACCATGAATATCAATAAATATTTCACGCATTTTCCATGGCTGACTCATACGAATTAAAGCATCATAAATAGAAGAATCACCATGAGGATGATATTTTCCCATAATATCACCAACTGCTCGAGCACTTTTTCGGTAAGGTTTATCATAAGTAAAGTGAGAACTATACATACCATATAAAATACGTCTTTGAACTGGTTTTAAACCATCCCTTACATCAGGTAAAGCACGTTCTTGAATAATCTCTTTGGCATATCTTCCAAATCCTGTTCCCATAATCTCTTCTAAACTATAATCATATATTTTTTCAATGATTGTTTTTTCTGTTTTCTTTGACATATTTGTTACCTCATTTCTATTTCCTAAAATAATGTTATTTTTTGGTAATATTTTTACAAGTCTTAAATAAAATTACTGAACTTTAACTTATTTTAGGTAAGATCAAATTTTTGACAACACGAAAACATACTATTTGAATGTTTCTTCTTTTAAATTATTACAATTATTTTCGAAAATCATCCTCTAGTGTAAAATCAACATTTTCATTAATCCATTCTTTTCTTGGCTCCACATGATCTCCCATTAACACATGAATTCTTTTTTCTGCAAGAGCAGCATCTGTTAAATTAACACGCATAAGTCTTCTATGTGCTGGATCCATTGTTGTTTCATAAAGTTCTTCTGCATTCATTTCTCCTAACCCTTTAAATCTTTGAATTTTATAAGAACCTTTCATTTTTTGTTTCATTTCTTCTAATTCTTCATCATCTGCAATATAAATCGTTTCTTTATTATTACTAATGGAATATAAAGGTGGAGTAGCAATATAAAGCATACCTTCTTCAATTAAGGGACGCATAAAACGATAAAAGAATGTAATCAAAAGAATTTGAATATGACTTCCATCTACATCGGCATCGGTCATGATAATCACTTTTCCATAATTGCTATCACGTGGATCAAAATCACTTCCAAGCCCTGCTCCAATTGCATATTCAATCTGCTTTAATTCTGCATTACTAGCAATATCATTTTGACTTGCTTTCTCACAATTTAATACTTTTCCACGAAGTGGTAAAATAGCTTGGGTTTCACGATTTCGATAAAGTTTTGCAGAACCTCCTGCACTATCTCCTTCCACTAAAAACAGTTCATTTTTTTCATAATTTTTTCCCGTTGCTTTAGCAAGTTTTTCACTTAACACTCGTTCTTTACTATTTTTTCCCATTCCTTTTCTTACTTGTTCTCTTGCTTTTCTTGCTGCTTCTCGAGCATTTTTACTTTGAATTGCTTTATTTAATATCATCAAAGAAATCTCTTTATTTTCTTCTAAAAAAAATTTTAAATGTTCATAAGTAACACTTTCTGTAATACTTCTTGCTTCTGGCGTTCCAAGTTTTCCTTTGGTTTGTCCTTCAAATTGTAATAAACTTTCTGGAACTTTTAATGAAATGACTGCAGTTAATCCTTCTCTTACGTCACTTCCTTCTAAACTTTGACCATTTTTTAAGATTCCATTACTTTTGGCATATTCATTAAATGCTTTTGTAATTCCAGTTTTAAAGCCGACTTCGTGAGTTCCACCATCACCTGTTTTTACATGATTCACAAATGACTCAATATTTTCATTAAAAGATTCTGAATATTGCATGGCAACTTCTACTTCAATTCCATTTTTACTTCCGTTAAAATGAATCACATTATGAAGTGTTTTTTTATTTTCATTCATGTATTCTACAAAATTAATAATTCCATCTTCATAATGAAATTTTGCTTCTTTTTTATCTTCTTCATCAACAACTTCAATGGTTAACCCTGATAATAAAAAGGCACTTTCTTGCATTCTTTCACAAATGGTTGTATAAGAAAAACTACAGTTTTTAAAGATTTCATAATCTGGTAAAAAAGTAACCATCGTTCCCGTTTTTTTTGTGTCTCCAATTACTTTAAGCGGAATTTCTACATTACCACCATTCGAAAAACGAATATTGCAGATTTTTCCATCTTTATAAATCGTTACATCCATCCATTTGGATAGTGCATTTACAACACTTGCTCCAACTCCATGAAGTCCTCCACTTACTTTATATCCGCCTTCTTCAAATTTCCCACCAGCATGTAAAATCGTATAAATTACTTCTGGAGTACTTTTTCCACTTGCATGCATTCCAGTTGGAACTCCTCTTCCATTATCCAAAATGGTAACACTGCCATCTTTGTGTAATGTAATTTTAATAGCATCTCCATAACCATTAATGACTTCGTCCATAGAATTATCGACAATTTCCCATATTAAATGATGTAACCCGCGTTTATCTGTAGATCCTATATACATTCCAGGTCTTTTTCTTACTGCTTCTAATCCTTCTAAAATCTTTATGGATGTCTCATCATATTTTGCCATATCATTCACCTTAAAAAGTATATCATGAAAGTCAATCATTTCGCAAAAAAAATATGTCAAAAAAATGCCAAGAAAAAAAGAGTTAGAATCTTTCAAAATTATTCTTTCTCTTTTTTTCGATTTGTTTTTTCTCTTGGTTCAAAGAAATAAGGAAAAATTCCTAGTTTTGATCCACATAAATGAGCAATGGGAAAAACAATCAAAACAGTTAAAATCTGTACAATCATTTTTGGAACTTCTGTATAATCTTCTTCGCTTAACTTTCCACCATTTCCTAACATGTCAATATAAAAATCAGTCCGAGTTAATTTTTCTTTATATTCAATTTGATGAAGAAAATAAGTATCAGTTGTAAGATCTTCGTAAACTATTTTACCTACAGGTAAAATAGAATCTCCAGAATAAATATCACCAGTAGTATGAATAACTGATTCTTCATTGATCTTTGCTGCTATGATTTCTCCAGATGGAAGGATCAAAGCCTGAAAATAATAATTGTCATGATATCCTCCACCACGATTTCGATATTGAATTCCTTTTGATACAACAGAAAATGTCTCATGAGTTAATAAATCGTTTACTGATTCAGCTAAAAAAATATTTTCTGTCGCCTTTCCTCCAATCATTCCTTCTTCCACGGTGTGTTCTTCCCGATAATTTTCATAAGCTTTTGGCATAACCAATAAAACGATTTTAGTCGTTCCAAAGCTTATGAGAACTCCCAAGCACAAACATAACCAAATATCAAAGCGTAAATGATGATATCTCATATTAACTACTCCCTTTCTATAAGCTTCTTCATTTACTATAATTATTGAATGTAGAAAAAAGATCATAACAAAAAATTGTTAAATAAAAGATAGCTCTCGTATAGCTTGTTCTAATGTTTTAACGGAAATCACTCGAATTTCTAAATCTTTTTCCTTTTTCACTTTCACTACTTCATCATAGTTTTCTTCAGGTACCAAAAAGATATCTGCTTTCTTTTTTACAGCACCTAAAAGTTTATATTTTACGCCTCCAATTGCTCCAACAGTACCATCTTGATTGATCGTTCCAGTTCCTATAATTTTTTTTCCTTTTGTAATATCTTCTGGAATTAGCGAATTATAAATAGAAAGTGCCATCATAAGTCCGCCACTAGGACCAGATTCACTAGATTTTGATAAAATTTCAACATGAGGATCTGTTTCATATTCATAAGTAGTTGCAATAGAAATTCCAATTTTTAAACCATCTTTTGTTTCATAAACTTCTGCTGTTTTTAAAAAAATCTCATCATTTCGTCTAATCTGAATTTTTACGGTTTCTCCAAGCTGACAATTTGAAATGAGGTTTTGAATATCTTTTAATTCATCAATTTTTTTGTCATTAATTGAAATTAATTCATCAAATAGTTTTAAATCAGTCTTTGCTTCTTCACTAATATAAATGATATGATTGGTTTGATTTTTCACGTTTACTTCTTTACCTGCATGATGAAATGCGGATAATATCGCATTATTTTGAGCTTGCAAAAGAGAAATTTGATCTGCTTTTATCATATCATCTATACTTTCGTTTTCTGGCTTAATATCATCTTCTGGGACAATATCCCAATTAGGCATGAAATAAGAAAATATCAAAAATGGAATATTTCCTCTTATCATAGATACATAAGCCATTGATAATGATCCTGTTGTTTCATATCCATTTTCAATTTCGATACGTTCACTTAAATCGATTGATCCTCCAGGAGTATAAATAACATATGGAAGTTTCAATTGAAAAAAGAAAATCACAGCAACAATCGAAAATAAAAATACTAGATTTTCTTTCATGAATGTTTTCAGTTTGACATAAACTTTATTAAATGAGATCAAATAAATCACCTAACATATTATATCAAAAAAAGAGGCATTTATGAAGAAAGCAAAAAAAAATTTTATCATTTTATGTGGTATTTTATTTCTATTACTTTTGGTTTTAAAAAATAGTATTCGTGTCAAACAAAACATGATAACTTCAGTAGAACTATGGTTGACACAAGTATTTCCTTCTTTATTTCCTATGTTCATTATAAGTGATTTACTAATTCAATACAATTTACCACATTATTTAGCCAATTTATTTGGACCTCTTTTTACAAAAATTTTTAGGACTTCTCCCAATGGTATTTTTATTTTTATCATGTCTATGCTATCTGGAACTCCATCAAGTGCTTTCCTATTGAAAAACTTTGTTGAAAAAAAATTAGTAAATGAAACAGAAGCAAGCTTTCTTTTGACATTTACTTTCTTTTCCAATCCCTTATTTTTAATCAATATGCTTTCTATTTTATTTCCAAATCAATATTCCATAGTCTGGAAAATTATTTTCATCCATTACGGAGTTAATATTATTATTGGAATCTTATTACGACCAAAAGAAAAACAAGTATATCAAAAAGTAGAAATGAAAAAAATGAATCTTGATTTTGGTTCTGTTTTAAGTAAATCTTTAAAAAAAGCAATGGATACTTTATTAATCATTTTAGGAACGATTTCTTTTTATTATATGATTGCTAATTTATTTACCATTGAAAATCCATTTTTCCAAAATATTTTTTGTGGTTTGTTAGAATTAACACAAGGATTAAATCAATTAAAAATACATCATTTTCCTTTAATATGGAAAGAAATACTTGCAATTAGTTTCATTTCTTTTGGAGGATTCAGTATTCATACTCAAATAAAAAGTATCATCAATGATACTAATATTTCTTATTATCCTTTTTTAAAGGGACGAATCCTTCATGTATTCTTTTCTATTTTATTTATTGTATTACTTTCCTGATAACAAGATGAACTTTGATAACCCAAATATGATTTTTCTGGAAATGCATCTTCACTTAAATCTGCCTTTTTACCAATATAGAAAAACTCCAAATCATCAATAATATTTTCATTTTGATATTTGATAGTAACTGGTATTTGAAAATGAACTGAAAAATAATCAGAACATTCAGATTCATCACAAGAATTCATGTTACTAATATATTCATATGGGATACATCTTACTTGGTAACGAGTATGAGAATTTTTACTTTTCATACTCCATAATTCATCACCATAACGCACTTTTTTCTCTTCTACTAGTAATGATTTTTCACTTCCATCTTGAAAAAGAAAAATTAGTTCCAAAGTATTTTCATCAATGTTACCTTCTCGAATTCCTACTAATCCTAAATTATTAAAATCATCCATTACATTTCTTAAAATGCTAGCACGATTTAATTGATTATCAATTGCAAAATTATTATTATTGGAAGTGTATTGAACATCCAATAATAAATTAAATAAAAAAAGCAAAACAATGGAGATCAAAGCGATACTGACAATAAATTCTACTAAAGTGATTCCTCGTTTATTCATAAATCTTCACCTACTTTAATAGTCGCAAAATAGGAAATACAATGTTCATCATTCATACAAGATTCTCCTTGTTCATTACTTTTATATTCCACTATTAATCGATAACCGGAAATTCCTTTTCCTCCTAGTGTTTTTAAATAATTGCCAAGATCCACACTAACGGTGGATAAAATATTACAAAGTCCGTCTCGTGATTGATCACAATCTTGTAAAATAGAAAGATCATAATATGTCATATAAAAATTGGAAATATGTAATTGTTGACTCATAATTTCACAAAAAGCTTTTTCTTTTTGGTATTGATCAAATATATCAATATTATTACAACCAAAAGAAATAATAAAGTTAGAATTATCACTGCGATTGGAAGAATCCAAATGAGATATAATACGATCTAGTCTTTGACTTACTAAATATTTTTTGATGGAATAAGTTTTATACAAATTTGCTACATCGTCATAAGTAACACGCCTTTTTTCATTATTTCTCAATGCTACAAAAGTAGAATAAAGATATAATAAAGAAGACATTAAAACGACAATGACAACAATTGTTTCTACAAAAACAAAACCCTTTTTATTCTTCATGATAAACACTCCTATTTTCATTATAAAAGATCAGAATGAATTATTCAATGAGAATAATTTTTTTCATTTGATTTGTATGGAACAAAATATCAGAAAAAACGAGTTTTGCACGTTTCTATTTAATCCTAAATTACCATTCAGTATATTCTTTTTCTTTGAAAGGACTACTTTTATACTCATTAATAATAAGACTTGTTGTCGTAAGAAGCATTCCAGCAATCGAACAAGCATTCATTAAAGCATTGGCAACAACAAAATAAGGATCAACTACTTTCGTCTCATCTATTGTTTCCCACTTTTCCGTAATAAGATTGTATATCATTTGATAATTTTCTTTTTTTAATCTTTCTTCTTTTTTGGAATAATCAATTCCTGCATTTAAAAGAATTTGCTCCCATGGTTTTTTTAAAGCTTTTTTCCATATTTGAAAAGATTCTTGATTCGATTCTAACATCTGTTCTATTTGCAAAAGACTAATACCACTTCCAGGTAATAATCCTTTTTTGGAAACCGCTGTAGCGCACAAAGCATCTTCTAAACGCATTCTTTTTTCCAAACATTCGATCTTAGTTGGAGCTCCCAATTTTATTTCTACTATACCATGAGTAAACATAGCAATTCTTTTTTGATAAAAAGATTCATCAAATTCAGCTTGTATTTTCTTGGCTTCTTTTTTCATTTTTTGGATATATTTTTTAATATGAGAATCCATGTTAAAATCAATTTTTGTTTGATCTTTATCAATGATTACACTTTTTACTTTACCAATCAATACATTAGAAAAATCATTTAAATCATTGATCATCTTCGCGTTCGAAATTACTTCAATATCTTTCATAATTTGATTTGTTTTAAGTCCATATTCTAAAATTTTAATTAACGCACAAGATAAGTTTTCTTGTTTTGAAAGTGCCAATATTTCTTGTACTATTAAATCATCAAATTCATTTGCTAGAATAACAAATGCTTTTTTTTGCTGACATACTTCATTGATAAAAAAACTAATGCTATTTAAATCTTGTAGTGTATCATGAATAAGAAGTAAAAAAGCATCTTGTAATATTAATTCTTGATTCTGAGCTAAAAAATGATAAGATGCCAAATGAGATGAGAAACAATATCCTTTTAAATAAGTTACATCAATCGTATTTTCTGGAATTTCTTGAATGGAAACAGCAAGTGGCGATTTTACTTTTTTTAAGACTTCATATGCAATGGTTCCTAATGTTTTATCATTTGCAGAAGAAATAGCCATATCTTTTATTCTGATTTCGGTTGGTTTTATTATTTTATCTTGTAATAAATTTAAAATAATTTCTAATGTTTTTTCTAATTCTTTTTTTAAAATAACAGGATGGATTCCTTTTTTAATCGATTTTCTACTTTCCAAAAAAAGACTTTGTAATAAAACTAAGGTGGTAGTAGTTCCATCTCCAACTACCTCATTCGTTTTAATAGAAGCCTCTTTAGCAATTTCTAAAATAGCTCCCATTACTTCATCTTCACTTTCGATATTTTTTGCAATGGTAACTCCGTCATTTGTGATAAAAGGAGAATAACTAGAATGATCAATAATTGCATTTTTTCCAATCGGTCCTAAAGTTTGTTTGACAGTGTCACATAATAATTGAATACTCTCTTCCATTTTTGCTTCTAATTCTACTCCACTGATTACTTTTTTCATAATTCATCTCTCACTTCCGTAATATATTTCCAATATTTTTTAGGCATAAAATTCATTCGACAACGATCGTTTTTTCGTTCTTGAATTCCTATGGTGTTATAAAATGTTTTCCATAAATCTTCAATCATTTTTTCTTGGTCATTTTCTTTTTCAAGAGATAGTTTAAATTCCCTTTCAGAAAGAATCACAAACTTTTTTTTATCATATATACTTATTATTTTTCTTTTGACATCTTTTATAATCCAAAATTCATTTTTTAAGCGTTTTGAAAAATGACAAGATAGCAAAAATAAAATATCATTAGTAGGACTCATTTCAGCATACAAAAGATGATTTTGTAACTCTTGAAATCGAAGAAAGCCCTTCAATTTATGAGATTCATGTAATACATAGTTAGAAATTCGAAGAACTTCACGAACACATTTTAAATTTCTTTGATACATAATTTTTTTGCGATACTTTAATGCATAATAAACAAAATAATATAACAAGAGTTCTTTTTTTTCCTCCTCCGACAAAAAAACATAATACATTGCTCGTGCCACAGAAATTCCAAAGCTTTGAATGATCTGGTCCAACAAATGGTCCTGTTTGGGAATGTTAAAATGGATTATATTCTCAAAAAGTGTAGGTGAATAATTCTCAGGTTTAATATTTTCCACTTTTTGATTTGTTTTTAATAAATAAAAAATGGTATTTAAAAGACTTAAATAATCTCCATCATATACATAAACGTGATTCACTAAAATAACCTCAATTGTTCCATATTATTTTCTTCTTTCTCGATTTTTTCTTCTAACACTAAATTTTTTTCAATCCATTCTTTTTGAAACCATTTATGATTTATAAAATATTTTCCATTGCATAAAATAAAATATTTTGCTCTTTTTAATACTACACCCATTCGTTTTAAATCTTCAAAATGAATCGTAAAATGTTTTCGTGCAGTAAGAATACGTTTTGCACTTTTGACACCAATTCCTGGAATTTTTAATAAATCATAATAAGAACAAGTACTAATTTCTTTAGGAAATTCATCAAAATGTCTTAAAGCCCAATCCGCTTTCGGATCAATCATAGTATTAAAATTAGGATGTTTAAAATCTAATAAATCTTTTACTTGAAAATGATAAAAACGAAGTAACCAATCGGCTTGATAAAGCCTATTTTCTCGTGTTAAGGGAGGACATATAATACTTGGCAAATAAGAATCTTTATTAATAGGCACATATGCAGAATAAAAAACACGTTTTAAATGGAATGATCGGTATAAACTAGCACTTTTATTCATAATGTCCAAATCACTTTCTTTTGTTGCTCCAATAATCATTTGAGTGCTCTGACCAGCTGGCACATATTTTTTACTTTGATTTTGATTTACATAATTCATAATACTAGAAACATTTTGACTCGTTTTATTTGGTGCCAAACGTTTTAATTCATTTTCTGTAGGAAGTTCGATATTGGCACTTAATCGATCCACTAAAAGTCCTAATTCTTTCACTAATTTTTGACTGGATCCAGGAATTGCCTTCGCGTGAATATATCCATGAAAATGATACTTATGTCGCAATAATGAAACTGTTTTAATAATCAATTCCATCGTGTAATCTGGACTTTTTAGAATACCAGAACTTAAAAATAAACCTTCAATATAATTTCTTCTATAAAAATTTAAAGTAATGCTACACACTTCTTCTGGAGTAAATATCGCTCTTTTAATAGAATTACTTCTTCTGTTTAAACAATATTTACAATCAAAAATACAACAGTTGGTAAATAAAATTTTTAAAAGAGAAATACATCTTCCATCAGAAGCAAAAGAATGACAAATTCCAGATAAAGCAGTATTTCCAACTCCATGTTTGCTTTTTCTATTACTTCCACTAGAAGAACAAGATGCATCGTATTTTGCACTATCGGCTAAAATTTTTAATTTTTCTTGTAAATCCATTTTTTTCACCAAGATTATTATATAATAAATGCTTTTGCTTTTCCAAACATTCGTTTGTAATTTTGTTTGGAAATTTTTGCATAAAAAAATATCATTTTAAAAATGACATTTCTTAGGCTGGATACCTATATCAAGTTTTCTTATTATCATAAACTAATAATAGGTGATATTATGAATCCAAATCATTGTCCCAGACCTTGCAAAAGAGGGCCTGGTGGTTTCTTTACCGTTTTTGCTATTTTAATTTTATGTGTTTTGATTTTTTATCAAGTAATCATCACACTCATACTACCATTTCGCTTTAATATTTTTATCTTATTTGTAGAAATTCTTATTTTATTGTGCTTGCTCTATCGCATAGTATGGCCTTATTAATTCTTCTGTTTTATAAAGATAATCTAAACACTTTCGTAATTCATGGCAATTCTCAAATTCTGATTTTGTAAAACTAATTTTTTGTGGCAAAGAAATTAGAATGAAAAACAGTTTTTTTTCATGTTCATTCCATGGAAATTTTGATTGATATATTTGAAACAATCCATCAAAATCCAAATCAAAATATTCTCTTTGATAAAATGTTACAAGATCCAAAACCGGACTATCAATTTTACTATGATCCCAACTAATAAAATAATCTTTATCACTTTTCAAATAATGATCTAATGACAAATTATTGTGAATGAAACAAACACGTTGCTTTTTCTCATCTTTAACTAAAGAAAACCATTCATCTAACTCTTTTTTGGAAAACTCCAAACTAGATAATATCTTGGAAAGATTGCGCATCAAAAAATAATGACTTGGAGACATATAAATTTCAGCAAAATAAAGATCAAATAATCCCTCATAATATTGTTTTAAATAAATAATATTTGATTCAATTGCTTCGTAAATTTCTTGATAAGTATCTTGACTTACTGTTTTATAGTAAGTTGTTTTTTGATGAAGAGAGACAATAGACTGAATTAAATCTTGCGCTTTTTGTTCTTTTGGAGATTGAATTTCTGCAATATATGGAAAAACATGAACTCCATCTCTACTATCATCTATAATTTCTGGAAATTCATAAAAATTACGACTTTGTAAATATCGATAAACATCTTTTAAATCTTTTTCTTTTGTCTTTACTACAAAATTTCCACTCGTTGTTTCCAAAATCATGACTTTTCCTTTTATCGTATAACGATACGGTTTATAAATATCTTTTAATATTTCAAATGATCTATTCATCTTCTTTTGGAATAATAATTTTATCTCCTGTATTTAATTCATTGAAATCATTGTAATCTGTTAATAAGTTTAAATTGGATTGATACATTGTACAAATCGTTTCAATATTTTCTCCTTCTTTTACAATATGGATATGATAAGTTGCATAAGAATCATCAGAAGGATTGATATGATTAATTACAGTTTCTTCACTTTCTTTCATATCTTCATTTCTTTCTTCTTCGACTTCATCTGGTTCTATAAAATTCTCTACTTCTTCTTGCTTTTCCTCTTGTAACGTTTCTATTTTAGGTTCTACTAAATCCATTACATTAGAAATCGGATCTTCTACTTTAGTAAAAATAGTTCGTTCTTCTTCTGTACTAGGTTCTAATATTTCCTCAATTACTTCAGGAACGACATCTTCTTTTACTTCTTCTGCTTCAATGGAAAATTCTATATCTATTTCAACCGTCTCATCATTTACCACATCATAAGAAAAATCAGTAATTTCAAATTGAACAGAATCCAAATCAATTTGATCTGTTATTTCAATGGAAAAAGGAAGTTTATGTAAAAAAGGTTCGCGATTCACACTCACTTCATGACTACGATATTCTCCAGAAATAATAAAATTTCCCTTAATCTCCTCTTGGCTTTTTTCTAATTCATATTCCAAAGACATACTAGTAATTTCTGCTATCTTAGATCCAAACGAAATCGTTTTTGTATAAGGTATTATACTTTTCACTTTCTCACCCTTTCTACTCCTTTATATGAAAGTTTAAGAAAAAAAAGAACTATTAGAATTTGTAAATGACAAGATTTTTCTTTTTTTAAAATAAAATTCTTATGATAAACTTATTATAGTAGAAAGAGTGATAATATGAATCAAACCATTTTTAAAGAATATGATATAAGAGGAACTTATCCAAATGAAATAAATGAACAAGATGCTTACAAAATAGGAAGAAGTTATGGTAGTTACTTACAAGAAATATTAGATAAAAATAAATGTGTAGTAGGTCATGACAATCGTCTTTCCAGTCCACTACTTTATAAAAATTTAATAGAAGGAATTTTAGATAGTGGTTGCAATGTCATTGACTATGGTTTAATAACTACTCCAATGCATTATTATACAAGACATTTAAATCATGCATATGGAATCATGGTAACAGCAAGTCACAATCCAAAAGATGATAATGGTTTTAAATTTTCGTTTGATGAATGGGCAAATGCACGCGGAAATATGATATATGAATTTCGAGATTATACATTAAAAGAAAAGTTTAAATCAGGACATGGCTTCATAGAAAAAAGAAATATTCTAGAAGATTATTTAAAATATATGAAAGATAATGTTCAAATGGGGTCAAGAAACTTAAAAGTAGTAATTGATCCAGGAAATGGAGTTACTTCTACAGTAGTAAAAGAATGTCATCATTTATTTCCAAATTTAGATATCACGTACATTTGTGATGAAAACGATGGCTCTTTTCCAAATCATCATCCAGATCCTGCAGTAGAAGATAACTTACAAATGTTAAAAGACACGGTAAAAAAAGTAGAAGCTGACATCGGAATTGCTTACGATGGTGATGGAGATCGTGTGGGATTTGTCGATGAACAAGGACAATTTATTCCTGCCGATAAAATTATGATCATTGCAGCACGTGCTTTAATGAAAACATTTCAAAACAAAACAGTTTTATACGATGTAAAATGCACAAAAGCATTAGAAGATGAAATTAAAAAACTAGGAGGTTCTTCTTATATGGAACGGACTGGTACTAGTTATACAGAAAGCTCTACCAAACAAAAAAACATCCCCCTTGGTGGAGAATTATCTGGTCACTTATTTTTTAACGACCGTGGTATTGAAATTTGTAGTGGAATTTATGATGGTTTAAGAATATTGGAGATCTTATCCAAAACAGAAAAAAAGGTTTCAGAATTATTAGAAGGTATTTCTAATTATCTTTCTACTCCAGAAATTAAAATTCCTTGTTCCAATGAATCAAAATTCGATATAGTTGAAAAAGTAAAAAACTATGTAATAGAAAAAAATTATCAATTTCATGATATTGATGGAGTTCGTGTCCATTTTGAAGATAGTTGGGGCCTTATTCGTGCAAGTAATACGGGACCTAATTTAACGCTTCGTTTTGAAGCAACAACAGAAGAAAGATTAAATCATATTCAAAAAGAATTTACCGATTTAGTAAATAATCTACTAAAAAGGTAAATTCTTTTCTTCTTTCTTTAATGAAATTTTGTTGTTCAACCATGATTGATTTAAAAGATCTTAGCTTCTTATAACATCTGTTTTAATAAAATTATTAAATGAAAAACTTGTTTTAAAGAACGAATTTTCTTTTTTGAATTTTAAATGAAGTTTCTTAATATCTTATAATCTTAGATTTATTGCAACAAAAAAGATCAGTTTTAAAACTAATCTTTTTTAAGTCTTTAATCTAATATTGCTGCATCTAGTGCCAGCAAAATCATTTCATCCAAAGACTTTTCCCTTTCTTCGATTGTCATAAATGTTTCTTTAAATTTGCTGTCTACAACCGTTAATAAACAAGCAGACTCTAAACCAAAACTAGAAGCAATATGGAATAACGCAAATGATTCCATTTCCTCTCCTATGATGTTCGTCTCGCTTGGAACACGTGAAAGGACATGTTCATTAAGAGAATAAAAACCAAATTGTTCCGTACTCATAACGGTACCTAAAAATAATTTTTTACCCTTTTCTTGTGCTACCTGCTGAATTTTGTCATTTAATTCTTTACTTGGATATGCATAATGCGTTGGATCACCATTGTAAGAATATGCAAAATTTCCTTCGTTGTAACTTTCTGTAGCTAAAATAATATCTGGGACATTCATTTCTGGTATTAGTCCGCCACAAGTTCCTATTCTTATGATTCGTTTCACACCAAAGAAATAAAATAATTCAAAAGCATAAATACTCATAGAAGGCATTCCCATGCCAGATCCCATCACACTAACCCTTTTTCCTTGATAAGTACCAGTATAAGCAAACATATTCCTTGCTCGACTTACTAATTTTGCATCCTTTAAATATTTTTCTGCAATATATTTTGCTCTTAAAGGATCACCAGGCATAATAACAGTTGGTGCCAAATCATCTTTTGTGCACTCAATATGAGCTGGTTTAATATGTTCCATCACAACAGGTGGTTTCATTCTACATCCCTCCCTAAAATTATTATAACAAAGAAAAGAAAGAAGTTTACATCTTCTTTCTTATATTGACATTTTTTCTACATTTTATACTTGTAAAGAACAAAGAACTGAATTTATAATTTGTTCGATCTCTTCATCTGTTTCATCCAAAAATTCCAAACGAAATTTACGAATCCCTAATTGGTAATACAAATTAAGTTTTGAAATATCATTTTTAATACTATGATAAAAAATATGAGTATGATGAAAAGAATCCATGATCATTGGATACATCGCTCCATTTCGATCTTTTAAAGTATATTGATCTTTCCTTTTACAAACTTGACACTTCTGTTCTTGGTTGACATTCATTTTTAAAATACAATGATTTAACACCATGACTTCTAATCTTCCATAAAGAATAATTTCAAAAGGATTTCCTTGAGGATAAAATTCCAATAATCTTCTTAATTCTTCCTCTTTCATTTCAGGAGATAAACAAATTCTTTTTGCATGATTTTTGATTAGTAGATCACTAGCAGCATGATTCGCAATATTAAAAAAATAATCCGTACTTTTTTCACAATCATAAGAAATAAAACTTCCCGTTTCACCTGCCAAAATAGAAGAGACATTTTCTTTTTTGATATGATGCTGAACTCGATTCGTACGATAAATCACATTCTTATTTTGATATTTTTGATACAACTTCAAGTCTTCTACATAAATTCCCGAAATATGAAACGATAACAGTTTTTTTAGCTGGCTTTCCTTTCTCACTGTTGCATAAACTTCCACTTTAGAATCAAAAGCAGGAGTTTCTCTCCGCTCTCTACCAAATGTTATTTCTTTTCGTTCTACTCTTTTTTTTATAAAAAGATCAATTGCTTCTCTTCGAAAATCATTTAAATCTTTAATGGAAAGAAATAAATGATCTTCCAATTGAATTTCAATGGACTGGACATAAAATGGAGTATTTCCAAGCTTTGTTAATTGAGCTTTTACTTTTGACTCCGTAATCGGACAATTTTTCGCAATCGTTACGATATCTTTTGATAAAGTAATACTTTTTTCACCATCAAAAATCCAAAGAAAAATTCCGTTTAGAGTAATATTTGCTCTCATTTGAAGAGGAATTTTTGATTCTTTTTGATTTAATATTTCTTTTTCTAATATCGAATCCATAGTTTTCATAACTTTACATTTTTTAGTTAAATGAATTTTATTATCAACAAAAACAATTTCTCCTCGTTTGGCATTTGATATCAAAAGATCTTTTTCATTATATAAAAAATTAACAATCATACCTTTCTCTTCTTCCAAAAAACGAATGCCATCTTCTTGGTGTAAATCTTGTTGCAACAAGATTTTAATTTTTTGATTTGAGATAGATAATACTTCTCCGATTAAAATACCTTGATGATTACTTGTACTTTGATTCATAAAATCTTGATCACTTTTACAATCAATTTTACCTTCCGTAAAACCACGATGAAACAACACTGCTGCAGATTGAACCATTTTGTTTGTTACAAAACAGCTTTTCTTTTCATCAAATTCATTCATTAAACTTCGATACATTTGCGTAATATATCCTACATAAGCAGGACTTTTCATTCTTCCCTCAATTTTAAAGCTAGTTATATTAGAAGAAAGCAATTGAGAAAAAATAGTGGAAGTATTTAAATCTTTAGTTGAAAGTAAATAATTTCCATTTGTTTTTATTTCAGCGCCATTTTTACAAAGAGAAAAAGGAAGTCGGCAAATTTGAGCACAAGACCCACGATTTCCACTTCTATCTAATAAAAGTGACGAAAACAAACACTGCCCAGAATATGAAATACATAAAGCTCCATGAATAAAAACCTCATACTCCATAGACTTAGGAAACAAATTGATTTCTTTTAGAGAGAGCTCTCTTGCTAATACAACACGTTTTACACCTAATTTTTCGAATAGTTTAATCTGTTCGATATTATGAGTATGAGCTTGCGTTGAAGCATGAATTTCTAAATCTGGAAACATATCATGACATAATTTCATAAGGCCCAAATCTGCCATAATGATCGCATCAACATGATTTTGATATAAAAATGAAATATAAGCTAAAACAGATTCTAATTCAGATTCATAAATCATCGTATTCACAGTAACATACAATTTTACACCATGCAAATGACAATAAAATATTGCCTCTAACATTTCTTCATCCGAAAAATTAGTGGCAAAAGCTCTTGCACCAAATTTCTTACCACCTACATAAACAGCATCCGCTCCATGAATAACAGCCATTTTAAGTGCATCAAAGTTTCCTGCTGGACTTAATAATTCCTTTTTCATAATTATCACCTATTTCAAAATAAGAATTGACTTTTTTGATCGTTTCATTGATATAAGAATTCAAACAATTCCGCTTGTATATTAAAATATAAGATGGATGATAAATAAAAAGAGAAGGACAAAAATTCCAATTCTTTTTTTTCAATTCTTTTTGAATGATAGTTCCACAAACTACAATCAAATCTGGATTTATCCTTTTTATTTTTTCTTGAAAGTCAAAAAAAGAATGAGATAATTCTTCTTTCGTAGGATACCTTAATTTTCCTTTTTTATCTTTCGGAACAAACGATACATAATTCATTTTAATGCATGAAAAGGAAAGACCTTGAATGATTTGATCAACAATCGCACCAGATTTAGTAGAAGAATCAAACGGTTGTTTATTCTCTTTGTCTGAAATTCCTACAAAACAAATCGTTTTCATACTTGTGATAATTCAATGATTTTTTTTAAAATATCACCATATTTTGATAGTGCCGTTTCATGAGCATTTACCAAAAAATCTTGAAAATATATTTCTTTTTCTATGACTGCACCTTCTCTTATTATTTTTCCCATAACACTTCCACTACCATTGATAAACAAACGTAACGTCTCTTCGGCATTCACTAAAACCAAACCATCTACTTCCGTTTCATCAAATTTAAAATCTTGATAGTTTCCTTCATATAAATCTACATATACATTAGCAAATGCTCGATCACGAAAAACACTACCGTCTTTCAAAGGCTTATCCATAACAAATGGCACGACTGCTACTAATGTAGCATCATTTGCATCAATATTAATTCCAATTTCTTCAAAAATTTCTCGTTCAAAACCTTCTGGAATTGATTCTCCTTTTTGTAAATGACCAGAAGCAGTGGTATAAAGCGTATTACTGTCTTTTCGGATTTGAAAAAAAACATTGCCAAATTTATCATACAACCAGCAATGAATCGTTTTATGCCACAAAGCATCACGATGTACAATTGCTCGTTCTTCGGAACCTAAAAAATTTCCTTGTTCATCATAAATATCCAATAATTCCATTTTCATATCACCTTTCTTTTTCATTATATCATAGAAAAAAAAATAATTTTAAGAAAATATGATAAAATAAACATGGTGATTCAAATGAAAAAAATATTTGAAATAAAAAACGATCAAATTATAGAAAGAAAAAAATTAAGTAAAAACAATTGGATTCATTTGATTAACCCTACAGAAGAAGAAATTGTAGAAATTAGTAAAAAATTAAAAATAGATATTGATACAATTCAAAAAGCGCTTGATCGTTCCGAACTTCCTCATATTGAAACGGAAGAATTTGGAGTTGCTTACATTATTGGTATACCATACGTCATTCGTTTCAATGAAAAAAAGAAATATCGAGTACTTCCCTTAGGAATTTTCTTTCATAATGATGGAATTTTAACAGTATCTTTAAATTCTCATCCATTATTAAAGGATGTCAAACATGGAAATATTTCAAATTTATCGTTTCAAAATAAAAACAGTTTTCCAATTAAAATCATTGGTAAAAGTGTAGAATATTATTTGAAATACTTAAATGAAATTCAAGATGATATTTTAAAAAAAGAAAAAACACTAATCAAATCTACAAGTAATAAAGATTTAGAACAAATGTTAACTTTACAAAAAAGCTTATTATATTTTACAACTGCACTACAAGGAAACAGGAGTGTTTTAGAAAGAATTGAAAACAATAAAGATTTAAAAAAAGAAGATCTAGAATTATTAAAAGATGTAGAAATTGAAATCCGTCAAGGAATTGAAATGGCTAAAACATATCGAGATATCTTAGAAAACACAATGGCGACTTATAGTTCTATTATTTCTAATAATCTAAACGATGTAATGAAATTTTTAACGTCCATTACTTTAATAATTTCTATTCCTACTATGATTTCATCATTTTTAGGAATGAATGTTTTTCTAGGAGATTTTGGAAATAATCCACATTCGTTTCTTCTTATCATTTTACTTGCTTTTTTAATATCTTTCATCTTAACAATCATTTTAAAAAGGAAAAATTTATTATAAAATCTTTCCTTTTTTAATTTGCTTTACAAAATTTCTTTATCATATTTTTCAAAAGTTTTTTGATTTCTCGTTCAGTTGTAGTAATTTCTTTGCAAGCGATTTGACATGACAAACCATGAACATAAAATTGAACATCATAAAAAATCCGCTCTGCTTCTTTTTTTGTATATTTATATTGCTTCGAAAAAAAAGATAATTCTTCTAAATTTAATATCGAATCAATCTTTTCTCCTGTCATAAAAAGAGCTTTAAAAAGATTTGGCTCATCTAAAGAAAATAAACAATATGCTAAACTCTTTGTAAATAAATAATCACTTTTTTCGACAATTTCTTCAATAAATTCTTCATAATAATGATAAAGATAATTTTTAAGATTCATTTTAAATTCATCCATATTATTAAAATTTTTAAACAAAGGCTGCGTAGAACAACCAATAAATTCACACAAACTTCTTACATTTAAAGATTCAATTCCCTTTTCTTGTATAAACAATAAAGCTTTTTCAAAAAACATATCTTCTTGAAAAATAGTAGTTCTTGCCATAATAATCACTCCAACTTGAAAAGATACATGTTTTTTTATTCTATAATATTTTTTCAAAAAAAGCAATCAATAAAATAACGTTTGTTATCTAGAAGTAACTATATTTTTTCATGATAAATCGGAAATTTATTAATTTTTTTTCAGCTTTTTTCTCTTAATGATCTTTTAAACCTTACTAAATGTATTTTTATTTATAAAGTACTAATTCTAGTTACTACACATTTACTTAACTTGAATAACATGATGAATAGTTAAACTTGATATGTTTTTTTTAGCTTAGGATGTCATAATATACATATTAAATAGGTACAATGTTTATTATGAATATATCATTTCTCTGCTTCTACTCTTACCCTTATTTTAGTTTGTAATTTTTTATAAGTTTTTTCCATTTTCATCTTATAAAATAGATAATATTCCTAATTACTATAAAAGTCAAATACATTTGCAAAGGTTTCACGATTAGAAAGATTATTATTTGATAATAAAACATCTTTTTTCAATTTTCCGTGTACTAGGTGTTGCCATTACTCTTTCCTATCAAAAAAAGAGCATATTTTTTATTGATAAGACTTACATAACATAATCGTTAAATTGACTATCTAAGTTTTGTCAATACTAAATTTATATAAATATTATATCACG
>CAOJNP010000008.1 GCA_948439995.1 uncultured Erysipelotrichaceae bacterium
GCAATCGCCTTCTAAGCGATCGGTCGAGAGTTCGAATCTCCCCGCGAACACCACTATAAATAGGAAACCTTTTCATTAAGGTTTTTTTTATACTTCTTTTTAATTTGAATTACAAAATTACTTTTTTATTATTTCTTATATATTTTTAAGTCATCTGAATTTAATTTTATATAGGAAAACTTACTAGAATTAAAAAATATTATATTTCATTAAAAAAGAATTTAAATGAGATGTTTAAATTCTTCTCCCCGACTTTCAAATTTATCATATTGATCCCAAGATGCACTTGCTGGAGATAATAAAACAGTATCTCCTTTTTCTGCATCTTTTTTTATTTCTTCCATGATTTCCTTTAAAGTTTCTTTTTTCGTACAAGGAATTTGATATTCTTTTGCAAATTTTTCAATTCTATCTTTTGTTTGCCCTATTGCATAAATATGTTTCACTTGTTTTAAACTTTCTTTTAATTCATGAAAATTTTGATTTCTTTCTAAACCGCCTAATATTAATAAAACAGGTGTATCAAAACTTTTTAAAGCAGTAATCGTAGCAACTGGATTAGTCGATTTGGAATCATTATAATAAGTAACACCATTTTTTTCTTTTACCAATTCAATTCGATGCTCTACTCCTTTAAAATTCATTAAAACTTTTCGAATTACTTCTGCTGGAATAGAAAATTCTTTGACAACTAATAAACATGCCATAATATTTTCATAATTATGTATTCCTTTTATCTTTAATTCTGAAATCTCAATTATTTTTTCATTGTTTAAATATATGGCCTTATCTTTTAAATAAGCATTTTTACCATTAAAATATTCTTTTTTTGATCCAATATTTCTTGTTTCTTTTAATGATTCTTCATCTTTTTCATTTATAATTGCTAAATCACTTTGGATATGATGATCAAATATTTTTATTTTACTTTTTTTATATGATTCATAAGAATCATGAAAATCTAAATGAGTTGGACTTATATTGGTTAAAACACTAATATTTGTTTTAAAATCTTTTAAATTTACTAACTGATGATCCGATATTTCTAACAAAACAATCTCATTATTTTTCACACTTTTTGCGATACTAGATAAAGGGAAGCCTATATTACCTCCCAAATGGACAGGAAGATTGGCATTTTTTAAAATTTCATAAATTAATGTTGTTGTAGTTGTTTTTCCATTCGATCCCGTTACTCCAATGATTGTACATTTTTCTGGTAAGTAATGAAATGCTACTTCCATTTCATTTACGATTGGAATTCCATTTTCTTTTGCTTTTAAAATAACTGGATGATTTAAAGGAACTCCTGGATTTTTAATTACAACATCAAAAGAATTGTCAAACAGTTCTTCTTGACTTTCACTTTGTTTAAAATGAACATTCCATTTTTTTAAATTTTCCATTTGCTCCATGGTACCTAATTTTGAATCCGTTAATAATATTTCATTTTTACTTGCTAATAATTTAGCACATTCATATCCACTTCTAGCCATTCCTAAAATAAAAATCTTTTTTTGTTCATACATAACATTCACCCTACTATTATTATATCAAACATGAAAAAAATTGAGAACTCTCTCAACTTTTTACTCTTCTTCTTTTTTGATTTTTAGCTTTTCTTCGCCCTTATAGTTACCACATTCTGCACAAGCACGATGAGGTTTCAAGTTTGCTCCACATTTTGGACATTTCACACTTGCACTCACTTCTTTTTTTAAATGAGTACGACGCATTCTTTTTTTTGTCTTACTTGTTCTTCTAAAAGGAACAGCAAATGCTTGAAGATCTAATTTTAACATAGTTTCACTCCTCTTCTTTATCAAGTAGCTTCCGTAATGGAGCTAACCTTGGATCAATACTTTCTTTTTTTTCTTCTTTTAGTTCCCAACCGTTACCACTCATTATTTCTGTATTAGAAATCGTTTTTCGAATAGGAACTTCCAGAACAATATTTTCCCATAAAATCCCCATAATATCAAGTATATTTTTCTCTTTTTCAAAATATTCTTGAATTTCCTCATTCGATTCATCTAACTTTTCTTCGATTTCAAATGAAAAAGAATTTACAATGGGTTCTAAAGTTCTGGCATCAGGAATTATCATATTTCCTTCTACTACTAAATTCAAGAAAATATCTTGACTTTGATTTTTCTTTATTGTTCCATCTACTTTAACATTTTTTAGTTCTATAATATCTGTATGTTGATAATAAGAAGAATCAAAATTTATTCTTTCATGAATTTCTAAACCAGATAACGGAATTTTTGCTAAATGAATTGGTTCCATATTCTCACCATTTTTATTATAATACAAATTAATATGAAACACAATTTTTCTTTTTCATAACATTATGGTAAACTACCAATAAAGCGGGTGATAATATGAAAATTGTTGGCATTTTATGTGAATATAACCCTTTTCACAACGGACATCTTTACCATATAAAAAAAGCAAAAGAATTATTTTCTGATTCTATTTTAATCTTAGTTTTAAACGGATATTTTTTAGAACGAGGCGAAATTTCTCTATTATCTAAAAAAGATAAAACAGAATTAGCTTTAAAATATGGAGTGGATTTGGTTTTAGAATTACCTGTTGTATTCGGTACTCAATCTGCTGATATTTTTGCAGAAAAAGCTTTTTTTCTTTTTCATCAATTTGGTGTAACAGATGTTTTATTTGGGAGCGAATCCAATGATATTTCTTTTTTAATGGATTTAGCAAAAAAACAATTAGAACCAGATTATGACAAATTGGTAAAAGAATATTTAAAAGAGGGAATTAATTATCCTACTGCTTTAAATAAAGCCCTAGCAATTAATCAAATCATTGATGATCCAAATGATTTACTTGGTATTTCTTATGCTAAAATCGTGTTAAAAAAGAAATATGATATAACCCTTCACACAATCAAAAGAACAAATGATTATCATGATATTAAAACAAAGTCTGGAATAGTCAGCGCAAGTAATATTCGAGAAAAATTAATTCGCGGAGAGGATATTTCTTCTTTTATTCCAAAAGCTGTTATTCCCTATTTAAAAACAGTGGATGAAACAAAATTTTGGTCTCTTTTAAAATTTCGGATCTTAACGGATCAAAATCTGTCTCTTTATTTAACGGTTGATGAAGGAATTGAATCCAGAATGAAACGTTGTGCCTTTTTATCTTCTTCTTTTCCTGAATTTTTAAGTCTTGTGAAAACAAAACGGTATACTTATAATAAAATAAAACGAATGTGTATTCACATCTTGCTTGGTTTCACCAAAGAAGATAATCAAAATTTAAAATTTGATTCTTTTCATATTTTAGGTTTTAATCAAAAAGGACAACAATATTTATCCGAAATCCGAGATACTCTTTCTCTTTTTACAATAAAAGATTCTAAAATAATTGAATATGAAAAAAAAGCAGCCTTTTTATATGAAGAATTAACCAATTCGCAAGTGCTTTTTTTTGAATTGAAAAAGAAGCCAATTATAAAATAAAAAATCTATTTTTTGACAAATAGATTCTCCTTCTTTATAATTGATTTAGAAAAGAAGTGAATTATGAATCAAAAATTTGTAAATAGTTATGTTGTTTTTGATACAGAAACAACTGGATTAAAAGATCAATTTGATAAAATTATTGAAATTGGTGCTTTAAAAGTTATTGATGGTGAAATCGTAGCAGAATATAATGTATTAATCAATCCAGAAATCCCTATTCCTGAAATTATCACAAATATTACAGGAATTACAGATGACATGATAAAAACGCAAAAAACAATTGAAGAAGTATTACCAGAATTTCTAGAATTTATTGAAGACTTGCCTTTAATCGCTCACAATGCCCCATTTGATATGGGATTTATTAATACTAATTTAATTCGAATTGGAAAAAACATTTTAACCAATCCTGTTATGGATACTGTTGACCTTGCACGAATTTACATACCACGTGCTTACAATTATAAATTAGAAACTTTAAAAAATTATTTTAAGTTGGATTTTGGTTCTCATCGTAGTGTCGATGATTGTAAAACTACCAATTATATTTATCAAGAATGTAAAAAAAGAGCTATGGAATTTGTTTCTTAAGCTCTTTTATTTTTGACATTTTGGACAGTAATAAGTACTTCTTCCACCAATTTTTTCATTTTTGATGTTAGATTGACAAAGAAAACAATTTTCATTTTCACGTTTATGAACATTTAAATGATTTTGAAATTTTCCTGTAACTCCTAAACTAGAAGTATAACTTCTTATGGTTGTTCCACCACTTTTAATAGCTTCTTCTAAGATTTGTTTGGAACACAATTTAATTCTTTCGCACTCTTCTAATGTAATATCTTTTCCTTTTTTAAAAGGATTTATTTTAGCAGAAAATAAAACTTCATTTGCATAAATATTTCCAAGACCACTTAAAATTGTTTGATCTAATAAGATTGTTTTAATCGGTAACGATTTGGAATGAATTTTTTGGTATAAATATTCTTTTGTTAATTCTTCACTATTCGCTTCAATTCCTTGTTTTTTCATCGCATCAAGTTCCATTAATTTTTCTTTTGGTGTTAAAATCATCCGTCCAAATTTACGAGTATCATGATATCTTAAATCCGTATCATCTTCGAATGTTATTATGACGTGTTCATGCTTTTCTTTTGGATCTTTTGCTGTTTTTAAAAAGTATTTTCCTTCCATTCTTAAATGACTTAATAAATAATAATCTCCTAAATCAAACAAAAGTCATTTTCCAATTCGTTTTATATCTTTTATTTGTTGTCCTAATAAGTTTTTTTTAAACTCTTTTAAATCTGATGATACAATTGGATGATACAATACTTGCACTTCTTTTATCTTTTTTTCTAATATTTGACGTTTTAGAGTCTTTCTTACAGTCTCTACTTCTGGTAATTCTGGCATACAATTTTACTTCTTTCTTTATTTGGTTTCATACCAATCACTTCCAAAATCGGCACTGACTTTTAAAGGTACTTTTAAATTAACAATATTGGTCATGGTTTCGGTTACAATTTTTGTGAGTATTTCTTTTTCTTCTTTGTAACAATCAAAAATTAATTCGTCGTGAACTTGCAAAATCATTTTTGATTTTAATTGATTTTCCTCTAATTTTTTATCAATTTCTACCATTGCTTTTTTAATAATATCGGCACTAGTACCTTGAATTGGTGTATTAAGAGCAATTCTTTCTCCGGATTGTCTAATCATATAATTTCCACTATTTAATTCATCAATTACACGTTTTCTTTGAAATAAAGTTCTCACACATCCTTCTTGATAAGCTTCACTCACAATTTCATCCATATATCGTTTTACTCCTGGATATAATTCATAATATTTGTTTATAAATCTCGTGGCTTCTGCACGACTAATTTCTAAGTTTTCTCCAAGTCCAAAACCACTTATACCATATACAATGCCAAAAATAACAGCTTTTGCAGTGGAACGCATTTTTTTGGTTACAGAATGAATTGGTAAATCATGAATATCAGCTGCTACTTTTGTATGAATGTCCTCATCTTGAACAAATGCCTCAATTAATTCTTGACAATCTGATATATGGGCTAAAATTCGCAATTCTATTTGAGAATAGTCAGCACTTAAAAACTCATGATAACTTGGTAAGAACGCTTTTCTAACACGTCTTCCTTCTTCATCTTTCACTGGAATATTTTGAAGATTTGGCTCAATGGAAGATAATCTTCCAGTACGCGTAAGATTTTGTTTATAAATGGTATGAATTTTTCCATCTTCATGAATATAATTTTCTAGTCCTTCTAAGTAAGTGGAATTTAATTTACTTAAGTTTCGAAATTCTAATATTTTTTCAATAATTGGATGAATGCCTAGTAACTTATGTAATACTTTGACATCCGTTTTATATCCCGTTTGGTTTTTCTTTCCTCCTGGTAATCCAAGTCGTTCAAATAAAATGTCTCCCAATTGTTTTGGACTTGCAATATTAAACTTTTCTCCCGCTAAATTATAGATCTCGTTTTCTAAGATTTCAATTTTTGCTTTTACTTCCATTTTCATCTTTTCTAGAATGGTTTTATCTACATTAACTCCATCCATTTCCATTTTAGCAAGAACAGAAATTAATGGCATTTCAATGTTTCGATATAATTCAAACATGTTTTCTCGTTTGATTTCTAAAATGTATTCATCTCGAAAGTCATAAATAAACTTACTTTTTAAAGTAATATCTTGAATTCGTAAACTTTCTTCCCAATCTCCTTTTTTTAAAGAATCATAAAAGGATACTGGATAGCTTTTTTTTGTCATTTCAAAAGCAATATCATCTTTTATATTATAATTTAATAAATACATTAAAATCATTAAATCATCTTGTGCATTTATCAATTTAATATTTCGCTTTGCAAGAGCTACTATGCTTTTTTTTAAATCAAACGTATATAAAATGGTATCTTTTATTTTTTCTAGGGCGTCTTTTAAAAAGCCATTTGGTATATAAAAAGTCCCACTTTTATTAGTAATAGACATACCAATTATATTACCAACATGATAATTGGTATGGTCTAACTCAAGATAAAATGCATTGATTTCTTCTTTTGGTAAATCATCAATAGATTTAATTATTTTATATTCATTTTTGATTTCTTCTACAGGTTTTTCAAAATTTTTTAAAAAAGAATAAAATTCTAATTCTTCAAAGATAGCAAATAGTTCTGGAGTTTCTTTTTTTTCATATTTTAATTCTTCTAAATCTTTTACATTAATTGGAACTTCTTTAAAAATCGTTGCAATTTCTTTCGAAACAAATGCCATTTTTTTATCTTGTTCTAACAATTCTTTTTTCTTACCTTTTATTTCTCCTATATGTTCATAGATTTCTTCGACACTGCCAAATTCTTGCAAGAGACTTAATGCAGTTTTTTCACCAATACCTTTTACACCTGGAATATTGTCGGATGAATCTCCAGCTAATGCTTTTAAATCAATGATTTTAATTGGATCAATTCTATATTCTTTATAAAAATTTTCTGGATTGTATTTGATAAATCCTTTTTGTTTTAATAATTTCATGTCTAGTTGATTGTTTATTAATTGAAGAAGGTCTCGATCGCTTGAGATAATGGTTCCAATGAAATCTGGATCTTCTTCAACCATTCGAGCTAGCGAACCAATTATATCGTCTGCTTCATAAGGTGCTAATTCAAAATAAGGAACACCCATTCCTTTTAATATTTGTCTAGCATAGGGCATTTGCTTAATTAGATCTTCTGGTGTTTCTTTTCTTCCACTTTTATAAAACGCATATTTTTCTGCTCGAAAGTTTTTTCCAATATCAAATGCTACAGCCATGTATTCTGGATTTTCTTCTTGAATAATTTTATTGATCATACTAGTAAAACCATATAAAGCATTGGTTGGAAAACCTTTGGAATTTTTCATAAGAGAATTAGAATAAGCGGTTGCATAGTAGCTGCGAAATAATAAATTATTACCATCAATTAAAATAATTTTTTTCATACCATCACCTCGTTCATTATATCATGGGTGACAAAAAGAAACTATTGTTTTCCCAGTTTCTTTCCAACTTTTATTTCATTAATAATTTTAAAAATTCTGTAGCACCTTTTGATAAATAATTATTTTTTAAAGAAATAATTCCAAATTGTCTTTTGGGAATTTTTGGTGTCACATTTAATTCAAATAATTCTTTTTCTCTTAATTCTTTTTCAACATATTGTTTGGTCACCACTCCAATTCCATAACCGATTTTCGTAAATTCAATTAATAAATTGGAACTAGCAATTTCCATAATTCGATTCATTTTAAAATGATGTTCGTTACAAAAACTTTCTATATATTCTCTTGAACTAGATGGCATTTTCTGCAGAAGAATGGGATGATTTAATAAATTCTCTAATTTTAATTTTTTTCCTACTAATTCTTTGTAATCTTTATTGACAATTAAAATATCTTGCATATTTCCAATTGCATTATATTCAAAATCATCTTTTACTTCTGGAGGAAATTTTGCTACGATAAAATCTAGTTTTCCTTGCTTTAATTCTTTTTTCAAAATACTAGTGGGATCCGTACTTATTTCAAAAATAATTTGAGGATGTTCTTTATGAAAATTACGAATAAATGGCATTAAATAAGTTTTGGTTAATGTTGTACTCACTCCTAATTTTATTGTTCCAAAAATCATTGAATTAATATCATTAATTTTCTTTTCTGCCAGTGAAAAAGCATTTAATCCATTTTTGATATCTTGAAAAATCATTTCTCCATCACTAGTTAAGGTCATACCTTTTTGACTGCGAACAAACAATTTACAATTTAAATAATTTTCTAAATTTTGTATTTGTTTGGTAATAGCTGGTTGAGAAATATGCAATTTTTCACTTGCTTTTGAGATATTTTTCGCAATTGCTACTTCATAAAATAGATGCCATAAATCTAAATTCATTATAATCTCCTGTTATAATTTCTATAAAAATTATATATTTTTATTATAGATATATTGGTGTTATATTGTCAATAGAAATGAGGTTTATATGGATTTAAAAATTTTAAATGAACAGAAAAAAATGTACGAATATTTAAAATGGTATTTAAATGAACATCGTTATCAAAATGCCTTAATGTCATTTTATTATGCGATTGATAAGCATCATAATCAGAAAAGAAAAAATGGTTTTCCCTATATTGTACATCCTTTTTATGTTGCATGTTTTGGAATTTATCTTGGACTAGATTCGGAGAAACAAATTGCAGTTAATTTACTTCATGATGTTCCAGAAGATTGTAATGATGATTTATCTAAATTAGATATCGATCCAGACATAAAAAAAAGTGCAAATATTTTAAATTTTAATCCACATAAGAATAAGTATCCTAATGATAAACATCAAGCAACTATAGAATTTTATCAAAATATTCGAACAGACAAGGAAGCTATAATGTGTAAAATATTAGATCGTTATCACAATTTATCTACTTATGGACGCGATTTTACTTTTGAAAAAGTGATTGCATATTCTATTGAAACCAATGAATTTATTTATCCATTAATCGATGATGCTTTATCATTTTATCCAATTTATGAATCAGCTATTTTTTATTTACAAAATGGAATGCAAACTTTTATTAGGGACGCTGATGCTCAAGCATTTAATAAAAAAAGAAAAGTGAGAAATCAAATTGTTGCTTAAAAAAATCCTTAAAAGGATTTTTTTCAATTATTTTTCTCTTTTTCGATATAGAAAAGCTACATCATTTTCATATTCGTTTGAATTACCAATAACAACTTCTTTCATTGATAATTCTGTTGCATAATATCTATTATAATCTATTTCATCTTTTAAATATCGATTATAAATATAAGCTGCCTGCATTATTCCTGTTGGATTCAACAGTGAAATATATTTTTTAACAATATCATAATATCTTTCATCAAGATACAAATTTAGACAAGATAAATATATTTTATCAAATTTTTGTCCTTTTAAAGTATCAAGAATATTATTAAAATTTTCGTGTAATAACTTTATTTTTACCTTTTTTAATTTCTTTTTTAATAAATAAAAGCTTTCTTTTTCTAAATAATGGTTTCTTCTCACCAATATTTCTTTTAATTTTTCGCCAAGATCTTCATAAAAGATATGTTTATTATAAAATAATAATATAAAATTAGGATGATTTTCATAAGTCGTTATCATATGTTGCCAATACGTTTTTACCTCTTCTGGTAATTCTTCTTTGATTCGATCAAAATAGTATTTACTATAATAACTTAATTCTGCGCTATAAAAAATAAAGTTCATAAACTCTTCATATTCTAAAGATAAAATTGCTGCTATTATTAAATAAGCATGTAAAATATTTAATGGATTTATATCAAAAGTTACTACTTTATTGCTTCCTTTTAAAATTGCTTCCAAACTTGGCCCAAAAGAACCTAATACTCCTAAATAAGAATTCCATGAACCTTGCATTTTATTATATAATTCAATGTGATTTAAGGTAGGTACATTCATAATACTTTGGTATTTTGAAGACTCTTCAAAAATTAATTTTTCACTTTCTTGGATACAATCTGGAATTTTTAAATCTATCATTTTTTTCCTTCTCTCGCCGATTAGAATACTAAAAAATGAAATTTTTGTCCAGAAAAAAATAACTAATAATATATTAGTCATTTTTATAAAAGATGAAATTTTCTTAAAATAAGCTTAATTGACTGGTTTCTGGCATTCCTTCAAACAAACCTAAGGAACGTAATTTTTCGATTGTAGTTGTATTTACTTTTCCTCGTATTTGAAAGTCTTCCACGCTATAGAATGCTTTTTCTTTTCTTTCTTCGACAATCTTATTGGCAACTGCTTCTCCAAGGCCATCTAATGTTTTAAATGGAGGTATTAGAGTATGATCATCCTGTTCATCAATTAAGAAGTTTTTAGAATCACTTTTATTAATATCAAGTGATCCAAAATGAAATCCTCTTGCGGTTGCTTCTAAAGAAAGTTTTAATGTTTCTAATACAGCTTGTTCTTTGTTGGTTGCATCATAACCTTTACTTTGAATTTCTATAATCTTAGCTCGAATAGCATCATATCCTTGCATCATTACTTCGATATCAAAATCTTCAAAACGAGTGGAAAAATAAGTTGCATAGTAAATAGCTGGTTTATGTACTTTATACCAAGCAATTCGATATGCACTCATAACATAAGCTGCAGCATGTGCTTTGGGAAACATGTATTTGATTTTAAAACAAGATTTTATAAACCAATCCGGAATTTTATTTTTTTCCATAATCTCAACAAATCCAGCCCATGTTTCTGCATCTTTGCTTGCCTTTCCTTTTCTTACAAATTCCATAATTTTAAATGCTTTGAATGGTTCTAATCCACCATACATGAGTTCAACCATGATGTCATCACGACATCCGATTACTTTACTAAAAGGAACAATATCTTTTTGTATTAATTCTTGGGCATTTCCAAGCCAAACATCGGTTCCATGAGCCAGTCCAGATATTTTTACTAATTCAGCAAATGTTTTGGGTTTTGTATCTTTTACTAATTGGATGGTAAACGGTGTACCAAATTCTGGAACACCTAGAGTTCCTGTTTCACACATAATCTGTTCTTTGGTAACACCAAGGGCTTTGGTCGATGTAAAAATAGACATGGTTTCTTTGTCATCCAAAGGAACATTTCTTACATCTTCTCCAGTAATATCTTGAATCATACGAAGCTGGGTTGGATCTGTATGACCTAAAATATCTAATTTTAATACACATTCATCAATAGCATGATAATCGAAATGAGTCGTTCTCCATGCACTGTTTGGATCTTCTGCTGGAAACTGAAATGGTGTGAAATCAAATACTTCCATGTATCCTGGAATAACGACAATTCCACCTGGATGTTGTCCAGTTGTTCTTTTGACACCTGTGCAACCTTTGGAAAGTCTTTCAATTTCAACTGATCTCATAATAATATTTTTATCTTCACAATAACCTCTTACATAACCATAAGCAGTTTTTTCTGCAACAGTAGCAATGGTCCCTGCACGATATACATTATCTTCTCCAAATAAAACTTTGGTGTATTCGTGAGCAGAAGCTTGATTTAAATCAGAAAAGTTTAAATCGATATCTGGTACTTTGTCCGCGTTAAATCCAAGGAATGTTTGAAAAGGAATATCATGTCCTTCTTTGACCATTTTTGTTTTACAATTGGGACATTTTCGATCAGGTAAATCATAACCACATTTGTATTCATTTCCTAAAGATTCTCCATTTTCATTTTCAAATTCACTTCTTTTACATTTTGGACAGCGATAATGTGGGGATAAAGAATTGACTTCGGTAATTCCCATCAAGTTTGCTACAAAAGAAGAACCAACAGAGCCTCGACTTCCAACTAAAAATCCTTCATCATTGGAATGTTTTACTAACTTTTGGGCGATTAAATAAATTACATCAAAGTTAGCTCCAATAATGGCTGTCATTTTCTTTTTGGCTTCTTCCATTAAATCTTCTTCCTTTGTTTCTTTATCTTCTTTTCTTAAACTATTGTATATTTCTTTTTGGACTAATTCGGGTCCTTTTACAATTACTTCATGTAATCTTTTATAAATTTCTTCTTCTTTTTCTCCCATATTTTTTTTCACTGCATCGATTAATGGTGCTCCATATAGTTCTAGAGCAATTCTCTCTTCAATATGATAAGGTAATGGATTTCCATACCATTCTTCGGCTTTTTGATATACCATATTGGTAACAGTCATTTGAGAATTTTCAATAATTGGTGCAAAAGGTATACCATGAGTTTCAATAATCACTTCAATTTCTTCAATCTGTTCTGCTATTTTATTAGGATTTTGGATGACAATTTCTTTTCTTGTCTCTTCACTCAAAAAGGAGAATTCTTCTAACATTTCTTTGGTTGTTAAAAAATGCATGTCAGGAGCTACTAATCCTTTTCGATTTAGCGGATGTAGTCTTCCATTGAATTTTTGATTAATCATAATTTCACGATAAATCTTATCTTCTTTTGTTAAGTGGTGAGCATCTGAAGTAGCACATACTGGCTTTCCAGCATCTTTGGCAATACGAATGATTTTTTCTAAATGTTTTTGAAATTCATAAGTCGTTGCAAATGTTCTATTTTCACCTATTAATTGTGTACAAGAACTTATTGGTTGAATTTCAATATAATCATAAAAATTCATCATATTAACCATTTCTTCATCGTCTTTGGTTAAGGCTGCTTCAAAAATTTCTCCATTGACACAACCGCTTCCAATGAATAACCCATTTCTTAATTTTTCAATTTCTTTTCTTGGAATTTTTGGTTGTTCATTTTTATATAAATATTTCGTATTTGCAATCGAAATAATTTTAAATAAATTTTTTAATCCTTCTCTATTTTTAGCTAATACTGTAGCATGAAACGGAAAGGAAAAACGTACCAAGGATTCTACGTCTATGGAATCATATAAAGATTTTGTTGTTTCGATATTTCGATCAAATAATATCTTACACATTTTATAAAATGCGTAAGACGTTCCTTCAGCATCATAATCTGCACGATGATGTTTTTCTTCGTCCCATTCAATATTATATTTTTTGGTAAGTGTTTGTAGTTTATGATTCGTCCATTCAGGATGAAGCATTCTTGCCAAGCTCATCGTATCAATAACGGTATTGGTAAATTCTCCTAAATTATATTTACTCATCGCAGATGACATAAAAGAAATATCAAATTTCGCATTATGGGCTACCATTGGCAAGTCTCCAGCCCAAGCTAAGAATCGTTTGGTAACATTTTCTTCATTATCTTTTCCTTGCACCATTTCATCTGTAATGAAGGTAAGTTCTGTAATTTTGGATGGAATGGGTCTATGTGGATCGATCAATTCATCAAAACGATCAATAATTTCTCCATTTTTAATTTTTACAGCACCTATTTCAATCATTTGGTCATGGCCTGCATAAAACCCTGTTGTTTCAGTATCGAAAACAACAAATGTTTCTTCTAAAAGGTTATAATCTTTTAAATTAAAAATAACATTGACATCATCGTTTACAATATTTAATTCAGCTCCATACAATACTTTAAAATGATCTTGTTTTTCTTTTCCTTTGTTATAATCTCTTACAGTATGATACATTTCTGGAAACGATTGCACACAATTATGATCCGTTACCGCAACCGCCTTATGACCTAATTTTATTGCATACTTTACTAAATCTTTCCCTTCAATTACTCCATCCATCGCACTCATTTTGGTATGGGCATGCAATTCAATTCGTTTTTCTTCTTCTTCATCAGTTACAACTTCATCTTTGGAAGCAATTTCTTCCATGTTTCGTATGGCTAAAACAAAGTCTTTCGCAAAGTTATCAAATTCAATATTTCCTTGTACTCGATACCATTTTCCAACTTTAATTGTTTTATCGATGGCTTTAAATTCATCTTTTTGTTTTTTAAAAATTTTGGCTAAGATACTATTGGTTTTGTCACTTATTTTTAAAGTTAAAATATTAATTGTTTCTCTTTCCATTGCTTCTTTGTCAAAAACAAATACTTCAAAGATAGCATTTTTTATCTCACCCATTACATTGTTAATTATATTTGGTTCTCCTTCAATTTTTTTTCCTATGATGGGTTCTCCTTCTTTTTTTGGCTTGATTGTTTCTTTGGAAGCTTCATTTATTTTACTATCTTCAATTTCCTTTTTTACTTCTAATGTTAAATCTGGATTTAAAAATGTCGCTACTGTGTAATCTTTAAATCCTAGAGATGCTAATTGTATTTCTATTTTTTTACTTGCTTTTTTCATTTCGTTTTCTTCGTAGTTACTTGTTACTTCAAAAGTAATGATATCTTCATCAATTAATACACTGGTTTCTTTCATTCCTGATAATGCGGGATGTTCTAGTAATAAATTTTGTTTGATTGCTATCACATATTCTTGTAAATGTTCCATCGTATAGTGATCATAAGAAAGAATGATAGAACAAGAAGATGTCTGATTAATTCCTTTTTTTGCACAAGCAAAAAGTTTTTGTATTTCTAAAAAAGATACAGGTGTTTCCAAATGCAAATAGATTTGAAATGTTTCTTTTTTCTTATTTAAAATTACTTTTTCAATGATAGCATTTTTCATTATTTCATTTTCTGATTCAAATTTTATACTTTTATAAAAACGTTCTACTTCACTCATGTTACTACTTCCTTTACTGTTTTATTAAGTTGGTAATGTTAATCTGATATTTATCAAATCGCTTGGTTACTCGTCCTTCTATTAAAACTATATCATTTTTTGATACTGATGTTAAGAAAGGATACGCTTTATTAAAAATAACAAAATCAGCACTTGCAGTTTCATCACTGCATTTTAAAAATGCCATTGGTTCTTTTCGTTTGGTTTCAATTTTTCGTATACTTTCTACTACTACGATGCATTTGACATATTGATCGAATTTTTCAATTAAATGATTCAATTTTAAAATGCTTTTATCTTGATATTTACTGGATGGATGATTGCTAATATAAAATCCAAACGTATCATATTCTCTTTTTCGTTCATCTATTTCTTGATCTTCTACTCTTTTTAGACTTGGCTTCATGACTAAATCTGAATTTGCTAAAAGAGTAGAATCAAAATCACTTACTAGTGTAGCATAATTAATAGCAGAATCGATGTTTTCTTTTAAGGTATCATAAGATTTATCAAAACATAAAAAAGCTCCGGCATCAATTAAACATTCAATGGTTTTTTTATTAACACTTTTTCCATAAGTTCTTGCGACAAAATCAAAGTAATCTAAGTAAATACCATTTTTTTCTCGCTCTTCTATTATTTTGTCAGTGGATTCAGATCCTAAATTCTTAATGATGGTAAGTGGCAAAATAAAAGAGTGATTTTGAATTTGATATTCTTTGGTACTTTTATTAATATCTGGAGCAATCAATTTATAATTTGCTTTTTTTGCTTCCATTAAATATTCGTTGGTTTTTTCTGTATCATTAATACTCATATTCAGTAAATTTGCTATGTAATAAATAGAATAATTCACTCTTAAGTAAGCCATTTGGTATCCAATTAATGCATAGGAAACCGAATGTGCTTTATTAAACCCATAATTGGAAAATTTTAATATTAAATCATATATTTTTTCAGCTAATTCTACTTCATATCCTTTTTTTCTAGAACCTTTCATAAATTCACTTTTATAACTTTCAATGACTTCTTTGTTTTTTTTGCTCATCGCTCTTCTTATGGTATCACTTTCTTGAAATGAAAAACCTCCAATGAATGATAATATTTGCATGATTTGCTCCTGATAGACAATAATTCCATAGGTTTCTTTTAAAATAGGTTCTAAATCAGGATGAAGATAATCTATTTTTTCTTTTCCTTCTTTTCTTCTTATAAAAGAATCAATATTATCCATTGGCCCAGGTCTAAATAGTGCTAATGCAGCTACTAAATCATCAAAACTATTGGCTTTTAATTTTTCTAAGAAATGAACCATTCCAACACTTTCAAATTGAAATATTCCAACTGTATTTGCTTGTTCAAATAATTTTAATACGTTTTTATCATTTAGATCAATTTCATTTAAATATATTCTTTGTTTGGTATTTTTTTCAATTAAGTCTAATACATTTTGAATAATAGTTAAATTTCGAAGAGCTAAAAAATCCATTTTTAAAAGACCTAGTTCTTCTAAGTAAGACATAGTCACACCTGTTAACATTTCTCCACCACTATAACAAGTGGGAATAACTGAGTCTAGTGGGACACTTGAGATGACAACTCCTGCAGCATGGGTGGAAATATGTCTTTTAAGTCCTTCTAACTTTTCACTAATTTCATACCATTTTTTGATTTCTTCGTGACCATCAATATAAAATGTAATAGCTGGATTTTTTTTATTTTCTGCTAGACTTTTTTTCGCATCGATTAAACTTACAAATTTATTCATTAAGCTCGCTTCGATTTCTAAACATTTGGCTATATCTCTTAAAACCAATTTACTACCAAGAGTTCCAAAAGTCATAATTCCTGCTACATTTTCTTTTCCGTATTTTTCTTTTACATAATTAATGACTTGATATCGTTTGGTATATTCAAAGTCTATGTCTATATCGGGCATACTAATTCGATCAGGATTTAAGAATCGTTCAAATAACAAATGATATTTTATAGGATCTACATCTGTAATTCCGAGTGAATAGCTTACCAAAGAACCAGCGGCACTTCCTCTTCCTGGTCCTACTAAAATGCCATTTTTTTTTGCAAAAAAAACATAATCATAAACAATTAAAAAATAATCTGCAAAATTCATTTGTTGTATGACTTCTAATTCATGTTTTAAACGATTTATATATTCTTCTTGATAAATTCCTTTTAATCTTTTTTGAAGACCTTTTTTTGCTAAAGCTACTAAATATTCATAAGAATTTTGTTTGGAATCATAAATTGGTATATATCGTTTGTTTTTTTCCAATGTAATTTCAATTTCTTTAGAAAAAGTAAGCGTACTTTCTATATCATCTAATTCTAAATCATCATAAGTAAAATAGTTTTTTTCATAATTACCACTTTGAATTGTACTTTTAGATGAGCCTTGTTCAATCATTTTTAAATAATCTAAATATCTACTATCTTCTTCTGTAAAAGCTAAAATGTTTTTTACATAAACTATTTTTTCTGTTATTAATAAAGATTCATTTTTTTCGTAATAACTTTGATATCCAATCCACACTTCACAAATATCTTTTAATTGGTCATATATTTCTTTATTTTGAAACGGTATTATTATTTTGATATCGTGATGATATAAATCTAAATCAGAAGAAGTTAATTCTCGTGTTTCTATAATAGTATGAATTTTTAATAAATTTCGATACCCATTATTATTTTTTGCATAGCAATATATTTTTTTATCTAAAAAGGAAAGTTCTAAGCCGATGATGGGTTTGATATTCTTTTTTTTGCAAGCATTATAAAATTCCATAACCCCATATAAATTTTCATCACATATGGCTGCAGCAGTAATCTTTTTTTCTTGTAAATAATCGATTAATTCTTCTATTTTTATCATACTTTTTAATAAAGAATGATCCGTTGTTATTTTTAAAGGAATGTACAAGATTACCACCCCACTCTTGAATAAATTATATCATTAAGTATAGTAGAAGAAAAGAATTTTCCGATTTCATTTTTTTAAATTATTTTCTTGACAACGGTTTTCATTTTTTATAAAATTTAAATGACTTTTTTATTTATTTTGACAATTTAATCCTACACGATGAAATCTCGAAAAACACTCGAGCTTTTTTTCGTGTGTAGAAAGAAGGAGTGAGATGAAAGAAGAACAACAATATTTAAAACAAGTATGTAAGGTATTAAATCAAAAAATTTCTCTCATGGAAGAAGAAATTTTTGAAGATGCCAATCAAATTCAAGAATTTCATAAATATTTGTGGGAAAATAAAAGTGGAATGGATAAACAAGAATTAAATTCTGTAAGAAGTAATAGCGAACAGGAAGCAAAATTGTTACTTCAAACGAGAAATTATTTTAAAAAATTATTAAAAATTAAGGATTCTCCTTATTTCGCTTCTATTGAAATATTAAATGAATCTGGAATAAAAGAACAAATATATTTAGGAATGACTTATTTAAAGAATACGAATTTAGATCAATTAATTTATGATTGGAGAGCTCCTATCTGTAGTATTTTTTATGATTATGAAATTGGTCCTGTTCAGTACGAATCTCCAAGTGGATTGATCAAAAGTCATTTGTATCAAAAAAAACAATATAAAATTGAGAAGCAAATATTAAAACATGTTATTAATAGTGATATCAATATTGAAGATGAAGTATTACAAAGTGTTTTAGCACAAGATTCTGGAGATAAAATGAAACACATTGTCACAACCATTCAACAAGAACAGAATTTAGTTATTCGTAATACAAAAGATAAACATTTAATTGTTCAAGGAATTGCTGGTTCTGGAAAAACAAGTGTTGCTTTGCATCGAATTGCTTTCTTGCTTTATAAGATTCCTAATTTATCTTCGAATCAAATTTTAATTTTTTCTCCCAATGACATTTTTACTGAATATATTTCTGAAGTCTTACCTACTCTTGGAGAAGAAAATACGATTGAAACCACATTTCATGATTATTTGCATCGAATGATTAAAGAATATAAATCGGTAGAGTCTTATCCTGAATTTTTAAAACGATATTATGGTAATAAAGAAAGATGCCAAGATGTGTTTTACAAACAAAGTGATTCTATTATTTCGGATTTAGAAAATTTTGTTCATGATTTGGTAGAACATTTACATTTTCAAAAAGGTTTTTGTGAAAATCATGTTTATGAATATTCCAAAGAAGAATTAGAAGAGTTATTTCATCAAAAATACAATCAAGCATCTTTGTTTGAACGAATTAATCAAATGTCAGAAAAGTTTAGTGAACAAAATTATCGTGGAAGTTCTAAGAAGAAAGCAACTTATCATAAACTTATTTTGGAGGCATTGAATTTAAAGAAAGATTATCGCATTCTACTACTCTCTTTTTTTGAAAGTTCTTTTTATCATTCTACACTTTCTGAAAAAGAAAAATGTTCTTTAAAACAAAATCAATTTATTACCTATGATAATGCCTTAATATTTGTTTATCTAAAAGGGTTGTTAGAAGGTTTTCCTTATGACAATACTATTTTACAAATTGTTATTGATGAAGCTCAAGATTATAGTTTATTACAGTATAAAATATTAAAACAAATTTTTAAAAAAGCATCGTTTACTATTCTTGGAGATATTCATCAAGGAATTAATCCATTTTATCACTATCAATCTTTGGAAGATTTAAAAAAATTTTGGCAAGCAGAATACATTGAATTAAATAAAACATATCGCTCTAGTCCTGAAATTATTGAATATGCCAATTCTGTTTTGAATTTACATCATGTTTATGCTTTACAAAAAGGTCAAGAAAAACCAGTTTTATTTAGAAAGCATTTTTCTACTCTTTTTTCTGATATAAATTATTTAAAAGAAAATCATAAAAGCCTTGCTATCATTACTTATGATGAGGAAATATCTCAAAAATTATATCGAATATTCAAAGACCAATTTAAGATATCTTTACTTCTTCATGATAAAGATAAATTTCAAAAAGAGTTCGTAATTATTCCAGCCTATCTGGCAAAAGGTTTAGAATTTGATAGTGTGATTGTTTATCAAGAAAAAAATCATTGTTTTCAAAATTCTGATCATAATTTATTTTATGTAGCAGTTACTAGGGCACAGCATGAACTAATCATTTATGAATCATTTTGACAAGTTAAACAATTAGTGTTATAATACATCTCAATTTTTTAAAGGGGTTTTGAAAATTATGGATGTATTAGAAAAAATAAATCAATCGATTGATTGGAATCATTGGAATCTAGATGAAAAAAAACGTAGTATTTACTTAGAAAGTTGTCGTTTGTTTTCTTATGATGGAAGATATCATTTTTTACCTACTATAACAGAAGATCAAAAAAGAATACAACTAGAACATCTAATGCGATATAAAAATATAGATTTAAGAAATATAGAAGATTTTTCTCTAGTTTGTTCGACACATTCCAAAGTTTTAAATGTCTTGTATCAGGAACTTTTGGGAATTTCTTCTTTTATTCACGGAAATGAAAATGAACATAATTGGATAGAAGTTGATAATATGCCTTATTCGCTTCGATTAGATGCGTCTTATGGACGTGACTTTCAAAATGTAAAAATGAATTTACCAACTCATGGATATGATCTATATTTAACTCCACCTGAAATGGATAGACATTTAAAGAATCAAATACAAGAACAATATCAAACATATTTAAAAGAAATAGATTCTAAGATTTCATATCATTATTCTGGAAATGATCTTTTAAATCAATTTTTAAAAACATTTCAAATGTATTATTATTTTCATTTTTCTTCTGATGCTTTTTTAGATTACATGTTTCAATTCTTTCAAAATTGGTTTCAAAATTTCCAATTTTCAAATATTACAGATGCTAGATATTGTATCAGACATTTACAATGTTTTTTAAATATTGAAGATTTTAGCATACGAAATATTGATCTATACGAAGCAAAAGATTTGGAAGATTGGAATTTTATTACCATTTATTTAATACAATATAAAGATGAAATTGTTTATGGTATCTTGAAAAAAAGAAATGGAATATACGTTTTAGAATCTATTTGCAAAGATGATGCATGTGTGTATGTAAAAGATTTTAATGGTTATAATAGAGAATTATTATTGCATTCCAAAACTTTCTAATTCTACAATTTGACTTGGTAAGTTTTTCATGATAAAATCGTGAATGAAATGAATTTTAGGAGGTGATTATACATGGCTACAAAAGTATCAAAGAAAAAACCTTTAACTGTAAATTTAAGAAGTAAAGCATGTAATGCTACAAAAAGTCGCCAAAAACCTAATTTACAAAAGAAAACTATTGATGGTAAAAAAGTGATTATTAGTGCAAGAGAAGCAAAAAAAGCAAATTAAAACTCCTAATTGGAGTTTTTTTTGTTTGTATCAATAATTTTTTAAATCATTTTTTTAAAGTCTGAATGGCATCATTATAATGTTTGGAATAACAAATGAAAGAACCACTAACAATGATATCGGTATCTATTTTTATTTCTGGAATGGTTAAATTATTAATTCCTCCATCTACATTGATCAAAAAAGAATTTTTGGCTTGCAATTGTTTTAATTCTTTTAAGCGATCTTTGGTACCAGAAAGAAAAGCTTGTCCTCCTTTTCCAGGCATTACACTCATTACTAATACTAAATCTACTTCACTTAAAAAAGGTAGTATTTTATTTAGATCTGTATTTGGATTGATTGCTAATCCAGCTTTGATATGATTTTGTTTTATTTTTTTGATCATTTCTAAAGTATCACAATTTGCTTCGATATGAAAAGTGATAAATTCCGGTTGTAAATTTGCAAAAAGATTTATATATTCTTCTATTTCTTCTGTCATGAGATGAATATCTAATGGCTTTTTATTTGGCTCCAATAATTTTATTATTTCTTCTTTTTCAAAATTTTTTTCACCAAATAATTTGCCATCCATGAAATCAACATGAATATAATCTGCTATTGATTCATTTATTTTTTTTATGGTTTCTTCTTTTCCAATTGGTGTTTTTAAAAAAGATACAGATACTTTCATTTTGTAACCTCACTTAGAAATGTTAAATAAGATTCATAACGACTTTTTAAAATATCATTTCTTTCTACTGCTTCTTTTACTTCACAATTTGGTTCTTTTTCATGATTACAATCTTGAAATCTACAGGTATAATTTGAAAATTCAATAAAAGAATTTCTTATGTCTTCTTTTTGATATCCTCCAAAATCCAAAGCAGAAAAACCTGGAGTATCTGCAATATAAAATCCTTCAATTGGATAAATTTCAGTGTGTCTTGTCGTATGGACTCCCCGATTTAGTGCTTCACTAATTGGAGATGTTTTTAAAGATAATTTTTCATCTAATTGATTCAAAAGTGTACTCTTCCCTGCACCAGTTTGACCTGTGACAACTAATGTTTTTCCTTTTAAAGTTGCTTTTATTTTTTGAATTTCTTGATTGGTAAAAACTTGATACCCAATGGTTTCATAATATTTTTTTACCAATTTTAGTTCTTTTAATTCTTCTTCATCTAGTAAATCCATTTTTGTAAAACATATCATCGGTTTAATTCCATGAAGTGTTACTAAAGAAATTAATTTATCAAGTAAATAAGATGAAAAATTTGGTTTTTTCATAGAAGTTACAATCAAAGCTATGTCTACATTGGCAATACTTGGACGTAACATATAATTTTCTCTCGGATATATTTTGGTAATGTATTTGTTTTCCATATCTATTTCGCATAAATCACCTACTAAGGGTGTAATTTTGTCTTTTCGAAATTTTCCTCTTGCTTGACAATCATATAATTGGTCTTCTATTTGAACAGTATATAAATTACTTAGAATTCTTATAATTTTGCCATTTTTCATTCACAGGCTCCTAAAGCTTTTTGTTCTGGAGTACATAATACATTACTATTTGGATCGTCCGTTTCATCTTTTGGTTCTGCTTCTTTTGCTATTGTAATTGTAATTCCTGCTCCACGAATAATTGGATCTCCCGCTTTTCTAGATTGTTTGATTACTGTTCCCTTTGTTTTGGTCGTATCTACTTGTTCTACTACTGTTACTGAAACATTATATTCTTTTAAATAATTTTTAACATCTTCGGCCGTATAGCTACCATCGGTAAAATCAGGATATTTATCAATATTAGGAATATATAAGGTAATGTAATCTCCTTCTGATAATTTAGTACCAGCTTCTACTGATTGACCAATTACTTTATTGGCTTCGGCATTTTCATCTTCTGTATCTTTTTTTTCTACCAATACTTGCAATTTTCCTTCTAAAAGACCTTGTACATAGGTGTAATCTTGCCCAATATAATTTTCAATTGTAATTTTTTTCTCGCCTTCACTAATATATAATTTTATTTGTGTTCCTTGCGTTCTTTTACTTCCGATTACTGGATTTGTTTTTACTACTTTTCCTTCTTCTATTTCACTTGATGAAACAGTTTCTATTTCATCCGCAATTTGGAATCCTTCTTCTTGTAATTTTTTGATGGCTTCTTCTTCTGTTAATCCTGTAATATCTGGTATTATAATTTCCTTTTGTTTGGTGAGGGTTGGAATTAATAGTACAACAGAAGTAACAATTACAACAAGTCCAGTAAAAATAGATGCTAAAGCTATTAATAATTTGTTTTGTTTTTTTAAGTCCTTATCTGTAATTTTTTTTGCGATAGGTTCTTCACCTTCTTCTATATCTTTCTTTTTGACTATTTTCGCTTCTTTTTTTTCTTCTGAAACATTTTCAGAATATTCTAGTTTTAATGGTAATTCATTTTTTCTAGAATCATCCATACAAGTTAATAAGTCTTCATGCATTTCTCTTGCATCTGCATATCTATTTTTAGGATTTTTGGCAGCTGCTTTTTTGATGATGTTTGCGATACTTTCTGGTAATTCTGGTAATTCTTCTTTAATATCTGGTAAGGATTCTTTTAAGTGTTTCAGTGCAATTTCTACGGCATTATCCCCTTTGTATGGTAATTTTCCTGTTAACAATTCATACATTAAAATTCCCATAGAATAAATATCACTTTGAAGGGTAGAACCTTTTCCATTTGCTTGTTCTGGAGGAAGATAATGAACACTTCCCATAACGGAATTGGTTTGCGTTAATTGAGCTGCATTCATAGCCATTGCAATTCCAAAATCAGTAATTTTTACGACTCCATTTTCTAATATCATAATATTTTGAGGTTTGATATCTCGGTGAATAATATATGAATCATGGGCCATGCTCATTCCATCTGTTATTTGTAACATGATATCTACAACTTCTGAAGTGGTAAGTTTTCCTCTTTTTTTCAATAATTCTTTTAAATGCTTTCCTTCAATATATTCCATTACAATATAGTATTGATCATTGTCTTCTCCAACATCATATACTTCAACAATATTTGGATGCGTTAAGCTACTTGCCGAAAGTGCTTCTCTTTGAAATCTCCTTACAAATTTTTCATCGCTTGCTAAATCTCCTCTTAACACTTTAACAGCAACATTTCGATCTAAAATAGTATCATATGCTAAGTATACATTGGCCATTCCACCTTCACCAATGGACTTGATTATTTGATAACGATCGTTGATTTTTTGACCCTTCATTATCATTCTAGTATCCCTCCTCTACTAATAAATAGGCAATCGAAATATTATCAGTTCCCCCTCTAGCATTACTTTTTCGAATTAATTTAATAATTTTTTCTTCAATTTCTAATTCATCATCATTTAATACTTTTTCAATTTGTTCATTGGTTAACATGTTTGTTAGTCCATCACTACATAAAAAGATTCCTTCAATATCTGTTTCTACTTCAAAAATATCTAGCTCTGCTTTTTCAGAAGCTCCAAGGGCTTTCATTAATACATTTTTTTTCGGGTGAAATTTTGCTTCTTCTTCCGTTAAGTCACCTGCTTGTACTAATAAATTTACTAAGGTATGGTCATGAGTTATTTTATGTAATTTTTGATTTTTTAAAACAAACCCTGAAGAATCTCCAATATTACCAAATATTAAAAAGTCTTTTGTATATAATGCTAAAACAAGTGTAGTTCCAAGTCCTTTGGAATCTGGATTTTTTATCGCATAACCTAAAATATTTTTATTGACTTCATTAATATTATCTTTCATCCAATTGACCGCGTCAGACATAGACCCAATACTACTAATACTCGTAAATCTTTTTCCAAAATGGGTTACAGCAAGGCTTGATGCTACTTCACCTGCACGGTGTCCCCCCATTCCATCTGCAACCATTAATAAATATTCGTTGCTTGGATTTTTTAAAATTGTAACACTATCTTCGTTATGACTTCTTACTTGTCCAGCATCTGTTAAATAAAATGATTTCATCTTTCCACCTCTTTGCTTCTTAGTTGCCCACAGGCAGCAGAAATTTTACTACCAAATTCTTTTCTTATCGTTACATTAATTTTATTCTTCTTTAAGATATCATAAAACTTTAAAATTTGATTTTTGGTACTTTTTTTAAATTCCAAATGATTGGTTTCGTTATAAGGAATTAAATTGACATAAACATTCATCCCTTTTAAAATTTTTGCAAGTTCTAATGCATTTTCTTCCCGATCATTTACATTATTTAGCATAACATATTCTATTGTAACTCGTCTATTGGTTTTCAATATATATGCACGAATGGTGTCTAATAATTCATCCAGATTATACGCTTTATTGACATTCATTAATTGATTACGTAATTCGTTATTAGAAGCATGTAAACTAATTGCTAAATTAATTTGAAGTGGAAAATTCATGAATTCTTTGATTTTTGGTACCAAACCTGAGGTAGATATTGTAATATGTCTTGCACCAATGGCAATTCCTTTTGCATCATTAATAATTTTAATAAAGTCCATGACATGTTCATAGTTATCAAATGGTTCCCCTATTCCCATAACGACTACACTAGAAATCCTTTCTTTTGTGATTTCTTCGATTAATAAAATTTGACAAACCATTTCATGTGTTTCTAAATTCCTAACTTTTTTTAATCGTCCGGATTCACAAAAAGCACATCCCATATTACATCCAACTTGGCTGGAAACACAAATACTATTCCCATAATCATGATGCATTAGCACTGCTTCGATATGTTCGTTATCTTCTAATTCTATTAAATATTTTTCTGTTAGTTCATCTATTTCTCGTTTGATGATTTTTGGCATGATAAAAGAAAAATCATTTCGTATTTTTTCTTGTATTTCTTTTTTGATATTACTCCATCCATCTATTTCATTCATTCTTTTTTGATATAACCATTCAAAAACTTGAATGGCTTTAAATTTTTTTTCATGGATAGATAAAAAATATTCTTCTAATTTTTCTTTTGTTATACCATAAATATTCATAGTTATCACTCGTTATCATTATAACAAATCAGATTCAATTAAGCTAGTAAATCGCTTTTTTTTCTGTTATGATAGTTGTCAAGGTGACTTTTATGCTAAAAGTGGATACAGAAAAAATTTGGAATCTTTTAAAAAAAGATAAGCAAATCCAAGCAGAACTTTTAAAATATATGGCAGAAGAACAAGAAAGCTTAATAAAAGCAAAAAATAACTATTTTCAACAACAAGAAGTAGTAAATGCATTAAAAGAAAAAAAAGAAAATTTATCTCATGAAATCAATAAGATTGATGAGAAAATTACACGCTCTCATGCCGAAATAAGCTTTTTAGAAATTCAAAAAATAATAGCAGAAAGACGTCTGCAAAAGTTAAAAAAACTATTCCATTCCTCTCTTTCAAAAAAAGAAAAAACTCGTTTACTAAAAAGAATTAAAAAAACAGAAGAAGAGATAAAAGAATTTGAAAATAATCAACTTCAAATTCAAAGCTTCATCAAAAGTTATGAAAAAGAAAAAGAATTATCCATTTCTCAAAAACGTAGTGTTAATGAAGAATTGGATTCAAATCTAGACCAATTAGAAGAATATTCTCGTTCGGTTAGAATTTGGCAAGAACAAGTAGATATGAAAGAAAGTCGTTTTTATCATGCAGCTTTTGAAAAAGTTACCGAACATTTTAAGCCATGTCAAGATTTAGTTGTTCCTGATTTAGAGGAAACAAAAAAAATGACGAAAGAAGATGCCAAAAAGAAAGCTAATCCAATTATTATAGATAATGAAAACATTTTATCTAGTCCTGATCAAATTAAGGTAAGAAAATTAACCAAAGAGGAAAAAGAAAAATATCGAAAAGCATCTTAATTTTTCTTCCATTCAGCTTTTGATATGGTTGAATTTTCAATATAAAAAAAGAATCATGATTGTTTTATGACTCTTTTTTTATATTTCAATTAATTCATAATCTCTTGAACCAATATCTAATTTTTCCGCTGTTTCTACTATATGAATAGCGTGTTTTTCTTCCATTCGATTTACTAATGAATTTTTTCCTTCGTCTTTAGAATTCATAATTGCATCAAAGCAAGCTTGATCAATGGCTACAGGATCTAAAGAAGCATAGATTCCAATATCTTTCATTTCTGGGTCATGTGGATTTGCATCACAATCGCAGTCAATTGACAGATTGTTTGCAACATTAATATAGGCCATATTTTCACTTCCAAAATAAGATACTACTGCTTGATCGGCTTCAGCCATACTTTCTAAAAATCCATCTTGATCATCAGTATAATTCCAAGATTCATCTGGATCTTTTGTAATTCCAACTGAATGAATCCAAGCTTTTCCATTTTTGGAAGCAACTCCAATACTCATGTTTTTTAATGCTCCTCCAAAACCACCCATGGCATGACCTTTAAAATGAGATAACATCAATATAGAATCGTAGTTTTTGATATGACTTCCTACTATATTAATTCCTTTTAAATGTGTTCCTCCTGTTATAGGAATTTCAATTTCTCCATCTTCATCTAAGATATCGCAAGGGGCAATTTCTGTAAATCCATGATCGATTAATGCTTTTTTATGACTTTCTGTTTCAAATCTTTTTCCTCGATATGCTGTATTACATTCTACAATGGTTCCATTTAATTTCTTTACTAGATCTTTGATTAAATTAGGATTTAAAAAATTGTGTCCTCCAGGTTCACCAGAAGAAATTTTCACAGCTACATTTCCTTTTAACTCTTGATTTAATACTTCATAAATTTTTACTAAACTTTCTGATGTAATTTCTTTTGTAAAATAAACTTTTGATTTCATAGGGTATCCTTTCTTTTTTCATCATAACATGTTTTTTAAAATATAAAAAGTCGATGATTCTATTTATTTTACAATGAATGAAGTAGGTATCCATCTAGTAGCATGATCTCCACCACCATCAATTGGATCATTAATATAACAATATTGATTACGACAATGCGTTTTCATTTCATCTTCTTTTAAATATTTTTTCGAGACATTTTCTGGAAATACAATAACACTAGAAGTTCCACCATCTAAATTGGCAGCGTTGTAGGCACCATAATTTGCCATTGTTTCCGTTAAATCTACCATATCCGCTCCTGGCATGGTTAGTTGTCGTCCATCTACAACTAAAAATAATACGATTCCATCTTTTCTTTGTCCTATGGCACTTCTTGGGGCTGTTCCCCATCCACCATTTCCTTTAATAAATGATTTTTTTCCATTTACAATTAAAAATGGTCCAAAACTTACTGCATCACGAACACCTTTATTTAAAGCCTCTTGTGCAGACATTTTTCCTAAAATTAATTTATTATCTTTGGTAAAACCAATCAACCCTCCTGTTGATTTTCCAGATGTTTGATTATATACCACTTTACCATTTTGAATAACTATTCCTCCAGGTGTTCCACCATTACTATTAAAGTCTGGATCGTCAAAGCCTCCCCCATTCATTGCTAAAATAGCTTGATTATCTGCTGCCATATCCGTTACATATTGACCTTTTATATTTAAATATTTGGTTGTTGCTACTTTAACCTTGGAAGGATCATAAATGGCCACTAAATAACCTTTATATGCTTTTTTTTCAATTCTAATTATTTTATATATTTCATTGTCTTTTTCTTTTGTTAAGATTTCTTTTTCATACTCGTTTTCATAAACCGTAGTGTTTTCATTTTCACCAATTTGGATTAAATTTAAATCTGTTGTTTCATTGGTTTCAATCAGTTGATTTTGCTCTAGTACTGCATCAATTTCTTCTTTGCTATAAAACCATTTTGCAAAATATTGATGATTCATTGTTGTCATAGCAGTTGGAATCAACCAATTTCGAAAATTGGGAATAGGACCATATAATAAACATAAAAAAGTAGAAGAAAAAATCCATTCGAAAACAATAAAAAGAATTAAAAAAATTTGTTTGATCCTTAATTTTTGTTTTTCTTTTTTTTCTTCTTTTTTCTTTAAAAATAAAATCGTAAAAGTAATACATAAAACCAGTGTTAAAAATAAAAGTAAGAATGATAAATAATGAATTGGTTTTCGAATGAGCTCATTACTGTGTAACCCAATAATAAATAACGGTATTATGATTGGTAACATAGCAATTGAAATCATAATCATTAATAAATATTTTTTTCTTGTTTTCATACTACATCATATTCCTTATTCTTCTTCAAATGCTTTCAATTTTGGATATTCTGATTTATCTTTCGCCCACTCATTGTAATCTGAAATTAATTTTTTATACTTTTCCATATCTTGTTTGTATATTTCATTCGCCGTATGATAACTGGTGTTGTAACTTTCACATATTGTGTTTACATCTTCTTTTTCTATCTTTAATTCACAGTTTTCCTTGATACGATTTCCAATTTCTGTAATACTCTTTATACTTTTTTGATATTCTTCTATTATTTTTAAAATAGTTTCATTTTCATCTGGCAAGGTACTGTAATAAAGATTGGATATTTTTTTATCATAATTTGCTTTTATTTCATTAAAATGACTCGCTTCTTTAGAAAATAAATCATAATCATTTTTCATTGTTGTAATTTTTTCTTGATTTTGAAGCTTTTTTTCTTTTTGCTGATCAATAAAATTATATCCCACAAAACTTAATAAAATCACTGTTAATAAACCAATAATAATAATCACATGTTTCTTTTTCATACATTTTTACCTTTCTTTTTTAGTATATCATAATATTTTATTTTATGTAAGATTATGTTTGTTTTCTTCTTTTTTTGGTAAGATAATTAGTTATAATTACAAAAAGGCAGGAAAAGAAAAGAAGAATTATGGTATTCAATAAAATTGGACTTAAGTGCTCCCAATTCCAATTTTCTAAAGAAGTGATTTTTTCATTATTGTTAATAAAATAATAAGAAGGTAAAAGATGAGCTACTTTTTGAACCATTTCTGGTAATAATTCTGTTGGAACAAAGGCACCACACAAGAAGCTGGAACCTAATGCAATCACATTTACGATTCCATTGATGGCATTCTTGTTTTGAATGAGATTGCTAATTAAAAAGGAAAGTGTCACAGCACAAAGGGTGAATAATAAAGAATTTAAAATACAACCAATTCCTTGTTTGGTAAACATGATATTACCAATTAATACGATGCTAATTAGACAATAAAATAGCCATAAAACAATTGCAAATAAAAAATTCCCCATTAATAAAATTCGATTGTATTTGATTTCATTAACACTACTAATTATTGTTCTTTTTTTTATTTTTTCATTTTTAAAACTTGATAAAATAAGGCAGATTACATAAACGCATCCCGCTAAGATACTATAATTGGCAAAATTATAATAAGTTGCCATTTTTTTTAATTCATTGGTATTTAACTTACTTGTCATTTCTAATTTAATTTCTTCTTCTACTGTTTCTTTTATTTTTTGAAAATTTTCCTCGGAAGGAGAAATTGTGAAATAAATTTTTGCTACTTTTAAATATCTTTCTATCATCAAATTCGTTAACTCGGATTCATAAGAGTTCGTACCCTTTACTTCTATTTCTGGATTATTTTGTGCTACAAAATTTTCGCCAAATTGTTCTGGAATGGTAATTATGGTATTTACATTTCGATAAAATAAGGCATCAAGGTACGCTTCTTCTTTGTCTTCTAATTCTATGACTTCAGAATTTTCCTTTAAATACGTGATAAATTCTTTGGTAAATCCTTCTTCTTGATCTCGATTTCGAATCGCTATACTGGGCTTTTCTTTTTCAAATTGCATAGAATTATCATTATTTTGTAAACTAAATGCTGCAAAAAAAATTAATATAGCGGAATAAAGAATCACGATTCCTTTGTTTTTATTTAATACTTTTAAAAACGTTTTAAAGATTGTCATAAGTCTGCCTCCTTAAAAAAAGAATAGAAATGAAAATAAGGAAACAGGATATTAGTAATAATCCTATCACATTATGATAAAATCGAGTTTGCGTATCATAATAATAAAGAGCATAAAAACCATCGGTTATTAAATTGGCTGGATTAATCCGATTTATGAAAGGAATGTTTTTATCGACAACATATTTCATCGTAATTCCCATCATTCCAGATAAAAAACATCCAAACATTGTAATGGCCAGTAAAATTCCTGTTTTCGAATTTTCACTTGATTTTAATGTACTTGCTAGAAAAATACCAAGAGATAAACCTGCAAAACAACCTACTAACGTTAGTAAAACGACGAAAGAAAAATGATTTCCATAATCAACGTTTAAAACAAAAATGGTATAAAGAAATAACAAAATAATACCGATTAGTTGAATTAGATAACTTGATAATAAACTACTTAAAATCATTGTTTTTTTGGTGGTAGGACTAGTAGCACTTCTTTTTCCAACACTACCCATATTCGCTAAGTTTTTTTGAATTGCAATCATACTAAGTAATCCTCCATAAAGACATGTCATCGCAATTAATGTATAATATTCAATCATGGTATAACTCATATTATTAACTGAAACATCTTTGATATTATTCATACTTTCTGTTTTCATTTGCAATATTTTTTGAATGGTCATATTGATACTATTTTTTGTATCTTGTATTTGACTTTCATAAGTGATTGAATGAATTATATTTTTTAGCATTGTTTCTGTTTGTTTTATTTCTTCTATTGCAAATTTTAAAATGGTTTCATTGATGCCATTTTTTTTCACTATCAGTTTTTGTTCCGAATCTAAAATTAAGATTCCAGAAATTTTTTCTTCTTCTAATAATTTATTTGCTTGTTCTATATTGGTGTATTGTAGTTGAAGAATTTGATTTTCTCCTTCTTCTGATAATTCTTTTAGCGCTTGATTCCATATTTCATTTGGAAGCTCATTTTCTATAATAGCTATTTGAATTCGATCAAATTGTTCTTTTTTTTCAATATCAGAAAAAGCAAAGTAAAACAGAGTTCCTAAAATAATCGGGAAAGCAAAGGTCCAAAAAATTAAAGATTTATTTTTAAAAAGAATTTTAAAAGTATATTTGAAATTATGAAAAAACATTTTAATCACGCAACTCTTTTCCAGTTAGTTCCAAGAAAACATCATTTAAAGTAGGTCGTTCGGAATAAATTTTTTGATAATTTATTTGATTTTCTTTCAAATAGTCCATTAGTGTTAATAAGTTATTTTGTCCTTTTTTATAAGAAATGATTAATAATCCATTTTGATAAGTTACATCCATTACGTTTGGAAATTCTTTTAATTTTTTTTGTTCCTTTTCTTTTAAATTAGCAATTTCAACTGTTACTTTTTCTTCTATATTAGTTAATTTTTTTAATTCTGCAATGGTTCCACTTGCAATCATTTCACCTTTATCTAAAATCATGACACGATCACATAAAATTTCTACTTCTTCCATATAGTGAGTAGTATAGATAATGGTAGCACCATTTTTTCTTAGTGTTTCAATTCCCGATAAAATGTTATTTCTACTTTGAGGGTCTACTGCTACGGTCGGTTCATCAAAAAAAATTAATTTTGGCTTGTGAGCAATTCCACATGCAATATTAAGTCTTCTTAGCAATCCACCAGATAATTGTTTTGGATAAAATTTTTGATAGTGCTCTAGGCCAACAAGGTCGATGGCTTCTAAAATGAATTGTTCTCTTTTTTTTCTATCTTTGATGTATAGACCACAAAAATAATCAATATTTTCATAAACTGTTAATTCTTCAAATACTGCTACTTCTTGAAAAACAACACCAATATCTTTTTTTATATCATAAGCAGATGGTGTCATTTCTTTTCCAAAAATCTTAATCTTTCCCTTTTGAAATTTTAAAAGGGATAGGATACAATTAATTGTAGTTGATTTTCCACTTCCATTGGGTCCTAATAAACCTAGAATTTCCCCTTCTTGAACAGTAAAAGATAAATTGTTTACTGCTTTCTGTTTTTTATATTCTTTTGTTAAATGTTCTACTTCAATTACTTTGTTCATAGTTCCTTCTTTCTATTACTGAATTTTATTTTTTTATCTTTTTTCATTCATAATTTTTTCTTTTTCAATCTATAAATTTTTAAGAAAAAATAGCCTAAACAAAAACAGTTTGAAATGATCCAGCACATAGATTGTATATACCTTTTTATTATAAATAAAGTTATTTCTAATGTAAAGATTTTCATGTTATGGGATTCCTATTGTGTTAATTCATAAAAAATCAACTTTATTCTTTAAAGTCGATTTTAATGCTTCCAATTCCGCCTTCTATTTTAATGTTATTTTCTCCACTTCCATAAGTAGATTCATTTTGAATAGATTTTCCATTTACTTCTAAATTTCCAATTCCTTTTTCTAAAGTTAATTTATAATCACTTTCTTTTGGAAGAACTAAATGAATTTCTCCTATTCCACACTCAATTTTACTGGTTCCTAAAATATCTGCTTTTAATTCGGTTTTTCCAACACCAGAATCAATATCTAAATTATGAAGTATGGATTCATTTACCTTTACTTCTCCTGCTCCACTATCTATTTTTGTTTCATAGAAAACTGAATTTTCAATCAATAAAGAACCTGCTCCTAATCCAATTTTAGATTCCTTTGCAGTCACATTTCTTAATTCTACCTTTCCAGCCCCAGAAGATATTTTTAAACGATCTAATAATACTTTACTTGGTATGGTGACTTCTATAACTCCACTTTGATGTGACCAAAAAAAATGTTTTTTTTCTTTGATTATTAATTTTCCATTTGTTTCTCTTGCCTCCAAACGATTGGATACATTTTTGGCATTGACTTCAAAATTTTCTCCTGTATTTAAAATAATTTTAGAAGCAGAAATATCAATATCAATTTCTGAAATATTTTGATATATTTCATGAAAATCTAAGTCTTTTTTGTCATAATTATAACCACCACATATTTGAAAAACAAATAAAATTCCTTCAAAAATACTTACAATTAGAAAAATAGCAAAAGCGATTGCTCCTATTTTTATTAATTTTTGAGCACTACTCATTTGATTTCTAAGCCTCCAAATAAACAAATACTATTGATGTATATTATTTTTTTGTTTTCTTCTTTCTTTTTATTTTTGTTTGATACTCCACCAAAAATAGAAGTAGATTTTACTTTTACGTTGACATCTTTTGGAACAATGATATTAATACCTCCAAAAATAGCACTTGCTTCAATAAATGTTTCTTCTTCTAAATTGGCTTCTCTTAAATCAAGCGTAATTCCTCCAAAAACAGCATCTAAATTGGCTCCTTTGAAATTTTCTTTTTCTTTCTCTACTTTTTGATCTGAAAAAGTAGCTGTTATGTTTTCAAATTCATTTTTGCTTTCTTTTTTAAACTTTTCACTAATGTTTTTTTCAATTTTACTTTTAAAAATAAAGGATAATCCAATTAGAATTAAAATCGTTGGAAAGATTAATTTTGCAATCCATTCCATTGGAAAAATATTTCGGGTTGCACATAATAAAGCAATTCCTATCAATAAACCAATTAAGTTTCCAGTTCTACTATTTTCTGTGTTAAAAAGTCCTATAAAACATGGAACTATAATAAATAATGTCCACCATCCTTCAAAGAATAGATTTATATTCGAAATTTCTAAGCTATTTAATCCTACTATAACTCCAATTCCAATTAAAACAAACCCCCAGATTACTTTACTTATATTTCTCATTTTTCTTTTCCTCTTTTCTTTTTTATTTTACTTTCTTTTTTCCTTTTCTCTCTTTTTTTAACATCAATTTATTTATTTTCGATACTAGCTTTAATAAATGCTTGAAATAACGGATGTGCTGAAGTCGGCCTACTTTTAAATTCGGGATGAAACTGACAAGCAATAAAATAAGGATGCATATCGTGTGGAAGTTCAATGATTTCTACTAAATTATTTTCAGGATTAATACCAGAAAAAATCATTCCCTTTTCTTCTAAAGATTGACGATATTGATTGTTAAATTCATATCGATGGCGATGTCGTTCTAAAATATTTTGTTGTTTATATATTTTTTGTGCTAATGTATCTTTTTTCAATTCACAAGCATAGTTCCCAAGTCTTAATGTTCCTCCTTTATTCATAATTGTTTTTTGCTCCATCATTAAATCAATAATTGGTTCTTTACATATGGCATCGAACTCTTTGGAAGAAGCATTTTCTATTTTACACACATGACGGGCAAATTCAATTACCGCTATTTGCATACCAAGACAGATTCCAAAATATGGGATTTTATTTTCCCTTGCATATTGACATGCTAATATTTTTCCTTCTACCCCTCTACTTCCAAATCCTCCTGGAACTAGTATTCCTTTTGCTTGTTTTAAAAGAGTCCATTTTTCTTCTTCATTTCGTTCTAATAATTCACTATCGATCCATTCAATGCTTATTTTTGTTTCATAAAGATATCCTGCTGCTTTTAAAGCTTCTTTTACCGACAAATAAGCATCTTCTAATTCTACATATTTTCCGACTACAGCTATCTTGATTTCATTTTTTAAGTTATTTACTTTCTTTAATAATTCTACCCAATCTGTTAAATTGCTTTTTGTAATTTTTAATTCAAATTGTTTTAGTATAATTTCTTCCATATTTTGTTTATGAAAATTGATTGGTAATTCATATATATTTTTTACATCTTTTGCTTCAATAATATTTTCTTGTGGCACACTTCCAAATAAAGAAATTTTTTCTTTTACATGACTTCCTAAATCAAATGGTGCTCGAGTTACAATAATATCTGGTTGAATCCCTAATCTTCTTAATTCAATAAGACTATTTTGAGTTGGTTTGGTTTTTAATTCATTGGATCCATATAAGTATGGAACTAATGTGGTATGAACAAATAATGTATTTTCTTTTTTTTGCTCTAAACGAAATTGTCTTAACGATTCCATCATCACAGATGATTCAATATCTCCTACTGTTCCACCAATTTCTGTGATCACAATATCTGCTCCACTTGTTTTTGCCGCTTCATAAATCTTATGTTTTATTTCATTTGATATGTGTGGAACAATTTGAATTGTAGCTCCTAAAAAATCTCCTCTTCTTTCTTTTTCAATGACACTACTATAAATCTTTCCGTTGGTAATATTGGAAGTGTAATTTAGTTCTTCATCGATAAATCTTTCGTAATGACCTAAATCTAAGTCTGTTTCACAGCCATCAGCTGTTACAAATACTTCTCCATGTTGAATGGGTGACATGGTGCCGGGGTCTACATTCATATAAGGATCAAATTTTTGCATAAAGACTTTATATCCTTTTGCTTTTAATAATAATGCAATACTGGATGCTGTTATCCCTTTTCCAAGCCCAGAACAAACACCTCCTGTTACAAAGACAAATTTCGACATATTTCTACTCCTTTAAAAACAAAAAAAGTTCCTAAGAACTTTCTCGCTCTTTTTTATTATAACATTCTTTTTTTAGGATTGAAATTGTAAATTTATTTTTTTAGTTTGATTTGAATTGATGTATCGTTCCTTTTGGAAAAGATATATATATTTTGGTATATTCTTTTTCTTTTGATTCAATCCATATGCCAAGATTTAATTGATCACATAATTTTTTGGCTAAATATAACCCCATTCCTGTTGCATTTTCTTTTTTTCGATCACTACCAGTAAATCCTTTTTCAAAAACACGTGGAAGATCTGAACTTTTTATTCCACAGCCATTATCGAAAATCATTAGTATGGTTTTATTTTGTTCTTGTGTACAAGATATTTCCAGTTTTTTCATTTTTTTATCAAAATATTTAACAGAATTTTGAATTATTTGAGACAAGATAAAAGATAACCATTTTTCATCTGTATAAATTGTAGCATCTAAATTCTTAACCGAAAGTGTGATTTCATTTTTAAAAAAATAGTCTTTGTAATTTAATATCAGAGGATGAATTACTTCTGCTAAATTTAATTCTTTTACAAAATAATCTTTTTCGGTATTTTTACTTCTGGCATAATAAAGCATTTGTTCTATTAAATTATCCATTTTTTTAACGATTTCTTTTAATTCATAATTTTTTTCATTATCATAAGTTAATGACAATGCAGAAATAGGAATTTTGATTTCATGAGCAAAACTTTCTACATATTCTTGATATTCTAAAACGTCATTTTCCATCTTTACCATTCGATCGTTCATGGCTTTGGTAGCCAATTTTAAAACGTCATAATACGCTTTATCTTTTAATCGATGGGGCTTTGGTAATACTTCTGCTATTAAATATTTCTCTTCTAAATTTTTGATTGTTTGCATTATTTTTTGATATTCTTTTTTTGTTTTCCAATAATCGAAACAGAAATAAAAAATGAGACTAGTCATAAAGATAAGAAAACAATAGAATTGAATTATGGCTGGTAAATTTAATTCTCTAAATACTATTTTTAAGAAAAAGAAGAAAACAATTTGATAAAGAAGAAAAAAGATTTTTTCTTCTAGATAATAAAATAATTTCATAATGTATATCCTTTTTTTCGTATCGTTTTTAATAAGTTTTTAATCCCAATTTCTTTTGCTTTTGTTCGTAGTCTATTAATATTAACCATTAAAATACCTTCATCTAAATAGCATTTATCATTCCATAAATATTCTAATAATTCTTCTTTGGTTATAATTCTCTTTTCCTGTATAAAAAAATAATAAAGAATTCGAAATTCATTTCTGGTAAGTTCAATGCTTTTATCATTAAAACTTAAAAAAGATAAATGCAAATCTAAGGTGATGCCATTTCTGGTAAGATATCGAAAATGTTCTGGTCTGTTTTGTTTTAAAGCACGATGTATTTTTTCTAATAATATATGTTTGTTATATGGTTTGGATAGAAAATCAATTCCTCCAGATTGAATACTTAAAAGTTCATCTGTATCTGTATTTCTACTGGTTACAAAAATAATCGGAACATGCTTTTTTTTCAATAATTCTCGACATATTTCATAACCATTTTGAAACGGTAGATTCACATCTAATAAGATTAAATCTGTTTCTAGTGAGGCAAGAAAATGAGTTATCTTTTCAAAGTCATCGATGACTGTAGTAAGATAACCATTTTCCTTTAATAATTTAGCAAGTTCTTCTCTTATTTTTTTATCATCTTCTACAATTGTTATATTCATATTTATATCTCATTTCTTTTTTTCTTTATTTTATTTCACTTTCGAAATTATATCATTGTTCTTTCTATTATTCTTCAATATTTTTTTTATATCCAAAGTAAGTTGTCAGAAAATAGATGAAATAGATGATCAAAAATAGAACAAAATTCATCATAAAATAGCTAATATAAATAGTATTTGTTTCTAAACTAATTTGAAAAATACGGTTCATAGAATAAAGAGAGAAAAAGCTTACAAGAAAGGGATAAATAATTGGAAATAAGAAGAATAAGGAAAGTTGTTTTAAAATTGTTTTTTGAATGGCTTCTTTTTTGACTCCTAATTTCTTTAATACAGTGTAACGATATTTATATTTTGTAGAATCACTCAGTGATTGAATAGCTAAAATCGTTCCTACAACTGAAATAAATATAAATGCTATATAAAAGCAAACGAATGAACAAATGGTTAACATTCCTTTGTTGTTTGCAATTTCTTGACCACGCACAACAAGATTAGCTAGTGAATAACATATCTCGTAACCATAATCATTTTTTTCACAAAAATCTGGATTGGATAATAGTAATAATTCTTTGGCAAATTCTTCGGTAGTTTTTTCTTTGGTATTTAATATTAGATGAGAATTATTACTTGGTAAATCTTTGATTGTTTCATCTGGAACTATGATTATGTAACCAAGGCCAAAGGAAAGATTTTGAAAGTATCCATCACTTTTGATTTCTTTTTGTTGTAATGTTATTCCATTTGTGAGTGTAATTTGTTGAATTTCTTGCTTTTTTAATTCTTTCTCCATTTCTTTGGAGCAAAGAATAGAAAATTCATTATTATTAATGTGCATTGTTTCTTTTTGTTGTAACGATAATAAGGTATTAATATCACTTAATTTGATGATCTCATCAAATTTTTTCCAGCCTTGAAGTTCTTCTTTTTGTATTTTCATTTTGATATTGTTATTTGTATCTTGATAATCTTGATAAATGAATTGATCTGTAATCGTATAGTTTTCTTTTATTTTGTTTAAATGTTCGGAAAAGTCCATATCGGTCTTAGAAATGATCATTTCATAAGGTGCTCTTCGCTTGATTTGATATTCAAACATTCCTTTCATAAGACTTGAAACATTAAGAGCAATTAATGTAAGGGTTATTAAAACTGTTAGAGTACCCATTGTAAAACTCATAGTTTTGATTTTAGAAGAAAAAGTTCTTGTAATAAATAAGTAATCTTTTTTGTATTTTCTTTTTTTCTTTTTTAATATCATTTTTACTAAAAAATCTGACAGTGTTACCGTAACTCCATAAATACTTAAAATTATGAAAAAGAGTGAAATTAATATAATAGCCATGGATGGTTCTTGTCCCACATTTTTAAATTGAGCATCAAATAAAAGGAATGCTGCTACCCCTAATATAAGGGAACATAAAAATCCATAATGACGCATGGTAGGAGGAATTTTTGTTTTTTCATTTTGTTTTTCGAAATAAAGTAAATCGTAAATTTTTAATTTTTTCATTCTTTTTCGAAGAAAGAATAAAACAAAAAAATAGATTAGTGAAAAGGAAAGAATAGTTAAGAATACAGATTGGATTGTCATGTTGATATTGATTAATGTAGGTAATTCAAAGATATTCATCATAGCAAACGATAAAAGAATACTTATGAAATATCCTAGTGGAAAAGATAGTATGATCGAAAAAATTCCTAGTAAGAAGTTTTCTAATGTAAAAAGGTTTGTAATTTGATTTTTTTTAATTCCTAATATTAGATAAGTTCCAAATTCTTTGCTTCGTTTTTGAAACATAAATTTACTTGTATAATTAATTAAAAAACAAATGATAAATACAAATATTATATTGACGACAATCATGACGAATTTAAAATTTTCCATGATATCAGATAGCTCTAATACTTCTTTGGCATTGCTTATTAAATTCAAAGCGAATAAAAAGGAAAAAGCAAGTGTAACTGTAATAAGATATATTACATAATCTTTGATACTACGTTTGACATTTCGTATTGCAAGTTTATTTAACAAGATCAACATCTCCTCCTAATAAAGTTAAAACATCTAATATTTCATCAAAGAATTCTTTTCTTGTTTTTTCTCCTTTTCTGATTTCATTAAATATTTTTCCATCTTTTAAGAATAAGACTCGGGTTACAAAACTTGCACTAAAAGCATCATGAGTTACCATTAAAATCGTTGCTTTCAATTCTTGATTCATTTGCATCATTGTTTCTAAAAGCATTCTGGAAGCTTTGGAATCCAAAGCTCCAGTTGGTTCATCCGCTAAAATTAATTTTGGGGAATGAATTAAAGCTCTTGCACATGCACATCTTTGCTTTTGCCCTCCAGATACTTCATAAGGAAATTTTTTTAAAATTCCTTCTATTCCTAATCGAGTTGCTATTTCTGATACATTTTTTTCAATATCATTTTCATTTTGATGATTAATAATAGAAGATAAAGCAATATTTTCTTCTATTGTTAATGTATCTAAAAGATTAAAATCCTGAAATATAAATCCTAATTCGGTTCTTCTAAAATCTGATAATTCATCTTCATTCATTTGGGTAATATCTTTTTGATTGATTAAAACATAACCACTGGTTACTGTATCAATTGTCGAAATACAATTTAATAATGTCGTTTTTCCGGAACCACTAGCTCCCATAATTGCAACAAATTCTCCTTTTTCTACTGTAAAATCTATTCCGTTCAATGCTTTTGTTATTAATCCCGAATCTCCATAATATTTTTTTACTTGTTCTATTTTTAAAATCGTTTCCATTTTTAAAACGTCCTTTCTTTACCATTATAGCAAAGAAAAACTGTAAAAATTATTACAGTTTTGTAAAGTTTTTTTTGTTTTTTCTGATTAAGATTAAAAAAATTATAAACAATACGATGATGATAATTGGGAATAACAATGACTTTTGTTCTATTGCAAACGTTTTCAAATCAAAATGAAGTGTGTTTTCTAATAAAATATCGGTATTATATATTTCTTCTCCTTCATAGAATATTTTTAAACTTCCAAGTTTGGTACCTTCTTTGGTATTGTATTTTATTTCTTGAATTCCCTCATATTGGTATTCTAAATCTTGTTTTTGAAATTTTTTGGAAACATATTTTTGAATGGTTTCTTTGGCTTTCCAATCGATTTGTTTTTCTTTGGCATATTGCGTTTTTAAACTTAATATTGAATCATTTTTTTCTAAAATAGATTTGGTTTCAAAATGATTCATAAAATATTCATATATGTTTTTGGCATCATAAAAATGATAAGGAGCTGTTTTATCATTTTGTGCCCTAGCTGTAATAAGCATATAATTGGTTCCATTATATTTGGCTATACTTGCAAGACAAAGTCCAGCATTTTCTGTTGTTCCTGTTTTACCACCTTCTAAGTAATCCATGGATAATTCATATTTTTCAATGTTTTTTAGAATGGTACTTTTAACAGAAAGCTTATGGTCTGTCATGGTGTAATGAGAGCTTGTAAAAATCGTTTTCAAAGTGTCATTTTGTAGTGCATATTGAAACATGATTCCTACTTCTTTTAACGTAGAATAATGATTTTGTTCATCTAAACCTGTTTCATTTTGAAAGTGAGTATTTTTTAAATTTAATTCTTCTGCTTTTTGATTCATTAAATTAACAAATTCTTCTCTACTTCCAGCTACGACTCTCGTAATTGCTTGGGCTGCATCTGCTCCAGAAGGAAGTAACAGTCCATATAATAAATCTCGATAAGTAAGCGTTTGTCCAACAAAAAATCCTGCTACAGCAGCATTTGCTTCTTCTAATCCTTTTAAATCTTCATTCGTTATGGTAATTGTTTTGTCTAAATTATCTATTTGTTCTATTGCCACAATGGCAGTCATGATCTTGGTAAGAGAAGCAATCGCAATTGGCTCTTCAGCATCTTTTTCATATATTATTTTTTGCTCATCTAAATTATATAATAAAGCATTTTTGGAATGAAGATCCAATTCAATAGCAAAGACAGAATGGAATAAGAAAAAGAATGCAAGCATTCCAAATAACATATATCTTTTTTTCATTTTTTCACCTACTATTCATTTTATTAAATCCATTTAAAGTTTTTTCCAAATTTATTTTTTTTCATAAAAAGAAAGCGTATAAAGTTGTTCTGCTGTTTCAATTTCAATCGTGCGAATTCTTTCCATATTCATTTTTATTGTTATCGTTTCTGTTTCATTTTGATATTGCATTATTTTTGTGTTTTCTTTTTGCTCTTCTGATAAAGTTAGACTATTAAAGAATAATTTTAATTGGGAAAGTTGTAAATAATTTTCCTCTACTCCTTCATATAAATTTTCAGTTTCTATTTCTTCTGAATTCATTATTTGATATGTCATTTTTCCAGTTCTTTTGTATTTAATGATACCTATTTTTGATTCTCGAAATCCGATATCTGTTTCATTTTCTATTTTTCCATTGTATGTAATAATATCATTTGTTATTTTATTTTTTATCGTGTATTCATATGAATAGTTGTTTTCTTCTAAATTCTTCCACATAACTTTAAAATCAATAAATTCTTCTACAGAATTTTTTGAAACGTTGGTTTGACCATCGTTTTGAAATACTAAAACCACTATTGCTATACTAAAAAAGAAAAACCATAAACCTAATTTAATCATTGCTTTTCCTCTTTTACTATCCCATAATTTTTTTAATTTGTTCGGTTCTTTTTTCATCTTTTCACTTCACTTTTTGATTTTGTAATTTGGCTTTATCGATCCCGTTTAAATAATCTTTGGTGGGCATTATTTTTTTCCCAAAAGGCTTTATTTTTGTTACGTATAGAATCCCATCTTGACAAGTAATTCCAATTGCATCTTTGGTAATATCTTTTATTATTCCTACTTCTTTTATAGTTTCTTCTTTAAACTTTGCTTCTAATATTTTTATTTCAGAATCAAAAAGAATGAAATGAGCAGTTGGCCAAGGATTTAAACCACGAATTTGATTTTGGAGCTCATTTCCTGTTTTCGAAAAATCCAAATGTTCTTCTTCTCGTTTTATATTATAAGCATAAGTTGCTTCTTCTTCTTTTTGTTTTTCACGTTTATTAGTTTTGGCAATAATACTTGGTAATACTTCTTTTAATAAATTAGCTCCCATCGTCGATAATTTATCATGAAGTGTTCCTACATTATCATCTGGTTGAATTTGATATACTTCTTTTTGAATCATATCACCTGTATCCATACCTTCATCCATATACATAATGGTAATTCCAGTTTCTTTTTCCCCATTTATTAAAGCTTTGTGAATTGGTGCTCCACCACGATATTTTGGAAGAAGAGAAGCATGTACATTAATACAACCAAACTTTGGACAATCTAATAATTTTTTGGGAAGAATTTGACCATAGGCACATGTAATAATGATATCTGGTTGTAATTTTATAATTTCTTCCAATTCTTTTTTGATTTTAATGGGTTGAAAAACAGAAATATGATGTTCTAAAGCATATTGTTTCACAGGAGAAGGAGTTAAAATTTGCTTTCTACCTACTAATTTATCTGGTTGTGTTACTACTAATTCTACTTGATAATTCTCATGTAACATTTTTAATACTGGAACTGAAAATTCGGGAGTACCCATAAATACAACTCGTATCTTTTCCATCTTTATCCTTCTTTCTTAGATTTTATAATTTATTCTGTTTTTTATTCTATCATTGAATCATAGAATTGACAAATACATTTCAATTCATTAAAAAATTCACTTTTAAAGAAAATGAATTTTTATATTGCTAAAACAATTCGATAAGCACTACCTTTTATCGGTGAATAACCATTGTAATCTGTACTAAATAATCCCGCTTCTGATCCTATCACTGGAGTACCTCCACGTATAAAAACAGGTTGCCCATTACTCACAAAAGTCATACCATCTGCATACCAAGAATTAATAACTCTTTGATAAGAATTATAAGTCATTAAAGTAAATGGACCAGTCTCACCTGTTGCATCTCCTAAAATTCTTCTATCAAAACGTTCTCGTGATGCTGCATAAAGATATGAGTCATAATATTTTTTTTCGGGAAAAGAGATTCCGGTTGCATTTCCACTGGTATTACAATAAGGACCAGAAAAACCATTTGGTATTTCTGAAGATTGTCCTGCACATGGTAAGCCATTTGTATATAACATTATTCCCATAACAAATTCGAATCTTCCTCCACTCATATCATAGATTCCAGAAATATTATTTGTTGTACTTGCTAAATAT
>CAOJNP010000009.1 GCA_948439995.1 uncultured Erysipelotrichaceae bacterium
TATTATTTGATAAACTTATATAAAATGGTGCGGTTGAGATTTCAATTAAAAAAAACATTCATTTGACAAGCAAATGAATGTTTTTTAATCCTCTTTTACAATTTGAAAAGAAATCATTTCTCCATTTAAATCATATTCCAATCCATCATTTTTTTCTTTTCGAATTTCTTTTGCTAATGTTTCTTCTTTAATATATGGTTCGTAAATGTTGATTGCTTGATCTATTTTCTCATTTCCCATATAAGTAATATGAATGCGATCACTTACTTCTAAGTTTTTTTCTTTTCTTAAATTTTGAACTTTAGAAACTAGTTCTCTTGCCAATCCTTCTAAAATTAAATCTTCTGTTCGTTCTGTATTTAATATTAAAAATTGATTTTTTTCCATACCTACATTGAATCCTTCTTTGGCACAGATTCTAATTTCAACCATTTCTTTGGTAACAATAAATTTTTCATCATTTAATAAAATTTCAATTTCTCTTCCCTGTTGCAGTAATTTTTTTTCTTCTTCTTTTAAATTTTCTAATATGCTTTGAAATTCTTTCATTTTGGATCCTAATACTTTTCCTACTTCTTTAAAGTTTGGTTTGATTATAAAATTCATAAATTCACTAAATTCATCTAAGAAAACTACTTTTTTAACATTTAATTCTTCTTCGATTAAAGGAACCAAATCTATGATTTTAACTTCTAATTTTTGATCCAATAAAACTTCTTTTAAAGGTTCTCGTACCTTTATTTTTACTTCTTCTCTAATATTTCTTCCAATACTAATTAAGTCTCTTACTAAATCCATTTTTTCTTCTAATTCTGAATTTAATAATACTTCTTGACATTTTGGATAATCACTTAAATGAACGCTTTCTTCTCCCGTTAAATTACGATAAATTTCTTCACTGATAAAAGGAGTTATTGGTGCAATGAGTTTAGATAATCCTTCTAATACTTCATAAGTTGTTTTATATACACTTTTTTTCGAATCGTCTAATTCACTTTTCCAAAAACGTTTTCTATTTCTTCTAATATACCAATTGGATAAGTCTTCTGATACAAAGTTGGTAATGGCTCTCACTACTTTATTTAAGTCGAATTCTTCGAAAGAATGGACTACATATTTTACTAAATGGTTGTATTTTGATAAAAGCCATAAGTCAATTTCTTCTCTCTTTTCGTAAGGAATGTTACATTCTTCTAAGTTCACTTGATCTGTATTGGCATACATTGCAAAAAAATTATAAGTGTTTTTTAAAGGATTCATAAATTTTGAATATACTTCTTTTAATCCTTTTAAATCAAAACGAAGTGGAGTCCATACCGGAGAAACATAAGGAAGATAAAATCGAGTAGTATCGGCTCCAAATTCTTTCATGGTAGTAAAAGGTTCTACAATGTTTCCCTTACTTTTGCTCATTTTTTTTCCTTCTGCATCTTGAACAAGTTCATTAACTAAAACATTTTTATATGGTGCACAACCTTTTAAAAAGGTAGAAATAATTAAAAGAGAATAAAACCAACCTCTGGTTTGATCAATTCCTTCACAGATAAAATCAGCTGGAAATTGAGTCTCAAATATTTCTTTGTTTTCAAATGGATAATGATATTGTGAAAAAGGCATGGATCCTGAATCAAACCAACAATCGATAACATCACACACTCTATTCATTACTCCATTACATTTTGGACAAGTTAAATGAATGTCATCTACAAAAGGTCTATGAAGTTCTAGTTCTTCTTCCTTTAAAGTTTCTATTGCATTTTCACACAGTTCTTTTCTAGAACCAATCATTATTTCATGTCCGCAATTACATTTCCAAAGTGGTAATGGTGTCCCCCAATATCGATTTCTAGAAATGGCCCAATCTTTTAATTCTTCTAACCAATTACCAAATCTTTTTTCCCCAACATAACTTGGATACCAATTCACTTGTTTGTTTGCTTCTATAATTTTTTCTTTTAATTTTGTTGTTTCAATATAGTAACTTGGTTTGGAATAATAAATTAAAGGGGTATTACATCTCCAACAATGAGGATAGTTATGACTTATCTTTTGTTTTTTAAATAGTTTATGATTGGCTTTTAAATATTTTATGATTTCTAAGTCGGCATCAAATACAAATTGATCTTTCCATAAACCTTCTATATATTTTCCATCTTCTCCAACTGGATTTAAATAAGGTAAATTATATTTTTTCCCAACTTTGGCATCATCTTCTCCAAATGCTGGAGCAATATGGACGATACCAGTTCCACTGTCCATGGTTACATAAGAGTCACATGTTACATAAAAAGCTTTTTTGTCTACCGATAAAGATGGAATTAACTGTTCGTATTCTTGGTATTCTAATTCTTTTCCTTGATAAGATTCTAATACAGAATAATCTTCTCCTAAAATATTCGTAGCTAATTTTTCTGCAACGATAAACTGATTTCCCTGAGATTCTGCTAAGATATAAGTTTCTTCTGGATTGACACATAAAGCAACATTGGAAATTAAAGTCCAAGGTGTTGTTGTCCAAACTAAAAAATATATATCACTATCCTTTTTTTTCATTGGAACAACGACAGTATCGACACTTACTTCTTTATAACCTTGCGCTACTTCATGACTAGCAAGACCTGTACCACATCTTGGACAGTAAGGTAAAATTTTACTTCCTAAATAAAAGTATCCTTCTTCATGAAATTTTTTTAAGATCCACCATTCGGTTTCAATATAATTGTTGTCATAGGTAATATAAGGATTTTTTAAATCAATAAATTGTCCCATTTTGCTTGTTAAATCAGAAAAAGTTTTTTCGTTTTCCCATACACTTTTTCTACATTCTGCATTAAATGTTTCAATTCCATATTCTTCAATATCTTTTTTCCCATTGAATCCTAATTTTTTTTCTACTTGAACTTCAACTGGTAATCCATGGGTGTCCCATCCTATTTTTCTTATTACTTTATAGCCTTGCATCGATTTGTATTTACAAAAGGTGTCTTTTAAGAATTTTGCAAGCATATGATGAAGCCCTGGATGACCATTGGCTGTTGCTGGTCCATCATAAAATACCCAATAGGGAGCATTTTTTCTTGATTCTATTTGACGGTTTAATATTTCATTAATACTCCCCCAAGAATTTAAAATAACTTGTTCACTTTCTTCTACTGATTTATTTTCTAATAATTTAAACTCTTTCATTTTTTATATCCTTTCTTTTCATAAAAAAAAGGTAATACCAAAGGACGAATAAATCGTGGTACCACCTTATTTAGACTCTTTTTGATAACGCAGACATCTGCGAATAAAAACTTACTTCTATTCAGTTTCCTAGCTCCCAAGTGATTTTTACAAAAAGAATATGATCTATTTTCACCAATTCTAGACTCTCTTTTTTCATTTCTTTTTATAACGTCTTGTTCTTTGCTTTTCTTTTATCATTATATGTTTAAACCTTTGAAAAGTCAAATTTAATTTCATTTCATTTCTTTCTTACGACTTATTTCCAAATCGATTAGAGGATCACCATTTCTCGAAATTGCATTTTTTATTAAGTTTCCATTTCTAAAAATTTTATATAACCTGGAACCTTCAATATTAATATCAAAACTAATTGTTTTTAATTCTGTGATAATTGTAGGTAGTAATTTTTTTAGAATTTCAAAATAAAGATTTGCTTCTTTTATATCGTTGGATTCCAATTTTTTTATTACTTTTTCAACTTTACTTATTCCAATACATGGTAACGTTAAGTGACCTTGAAAACAGATTATGGAAATATGATTGTCTGATTGGATTCCAATTCGAACTATTTTATTTTGTGAACCTATGTTTTCTTTATTGGCTATGGTTATTTTTGTTTGGCCTGTACAATATTCAAATAATTTGCATGAAAGTCGATTTTGCCTTTTTACATACTCATATTTGGATTTTAATTGATCATTTTTTACTTCAATGGTTGGATAATCTTCGATATTGCCACAACAAAATCCGAGATTATATACTGAATTATCTGTAATTAAATTTGCGTAAAATTTACTTTTTTCTTGTGTTACAACTTGAAAGTCCATATTAGTTGCATTTTCTATTCCTAACATTTTTAACAAATTTTTCATTTTTTCCGTTAATTGTTTCTTTGACTGATTGAATTTTAAGTATCCAATTAAACCTTTTTGTTCTATATATTCCATTCCAAACCATTCACATAATTGTTTTATTCCTAAATTGTTTGTTTGTTTTTTTATTTTCATAATTTGATTCCTTTCTTTTTTCATGTTTTTACCATTTTTTTAGCTTTTTTTAAGTATTGACAGCTTATGATTTTGGAAAATTAATAACTTAATTTTAAACGTAATGAATAGTATTATTTTTCTGTAAATAATTGTTTATAGATTTCTTTATAGTTGTTTACTTCAATAATTTCAATATTTTGTTTTAAAAATTCTGGAATTTCTTCTAAATCCATATGATTTTTTTTGGGAATAAATACTTTTTTTATTTTCTCATTATAAGCTCCAATTAACTTTTCTTTTAAACCTCCAATTGGAATGATATCACCTCTTAAAGTCATTTCTCCTGTCATGGCAATACTAGACGATATCTTATCTCCTTTTATTAGACTAATTAATGAAGTAACTATGGTGACACCAGCACTTGGTCCATCTTTTGGAACCGCTCCTTCCAAAGCATGAATGTGGATATCTTTGGTATTAAAATAATAATCATTTATTTTAAATTCATTTTTATGAGATTTAATATAACTAATTGCTACATCAATACTTTCTTGCATCACTTTTCCAAGTGATCCTGTATATTTTATTTGACCAGTTCCTTCATACAAGCAACTTTCAATTGGAAGAACAGCACCACCTACTGAAGTATAAGCAAGACCATAAACCAGTCCTGGCATCATATTTTTGGTAACATTATCATCAATAAAATGATATTCTCCCAAAAACTTTATTACATCTTTTTTGGTTATATTTTTTTTCATATCAGTATTTTCTTTTAAACATTCTGTTAAAATTTTTCTAACGATTGTAGATAACACTCTTTCTAATTCTCTTACTCCTGCTTCTTTTGTATAGTGATTAATGATAATTTCTAAAATAGTGTCACTCATTTTAATATTGCCTTCTAAAATTCCATGATCTTTTAATACTTTTGGTAACAAATATTTTTTAGCAATATCTAATTTTTCAAAAAGGGTATAACTTGATAATTCCAAAATTTCTAAACGATCACGTAACTCTACTGGAATATTATATTTATCATTTGCAGTTAATATGAAGAAAATCTGTGATAAATCAAACGGTTCTTCTATATAATTGTCAGTAAAAAAGCGATTTTGTTCGGGATCTAGAATATCTAATAAAACACTTGCTGGATCTCCTTTATAGTCTTTTACCATTTTGTCTACTTCATCAATTAAGAATAATGGATTTTTACTACCACATTTTTTTAATCCTTGAATAATTTTTCCAGGAGATGCTCCCATGTATGTTTTTCTGTGTCCATTTAATTCATTGGAATCAGAAAGCCCTCCCACACTAATTTTATAAAATTCTTTTTCTAAACTTTTGGCAATGGAAATCGCAATGGATGTTTTTCCAACTCCTGGAGGCCCAACTAGGCAAAGAATCGGACAACGAATATCTTTGTTGTATTTTTTTACAGCAACATATTCAATGATTCGTTCTTTTATTTCCTCTAAACCATAATGAGTACTATCTAATTTATTTTTAATTTGTTTTAAGTTGTCTTGTTCTTCTTGAAAATTATTCCATGGTAAATATAAGATCCAATCTAAATAATTTCTAATAATAGAAGCATCTGGACTCATTTCAGGTGTTAAATCATATTTTCGGATTTCGCTGGCTATTTTATCTTTTATTTTAATTGAAATATCTAATTCTTTTAGTCGATTTTCAAAAACTTCTACTTCTTTTTTCTTGAAGTCTTCTTCTCCTAATTCTTTTTCAATTTCATGAATTTTTTCACGTAAAATATATTCTTTTTGATTTTGTTCCATTTCATTACGAAGTGAATTTTCAATTTTTTGATCTAATCTAATTACTTGTAATTCAAATTCTAAATCTTGCAATAACTTTTCAGCACGTTTTACAGCATTTATTTCCTCCATGTACTCCATTTTTCTTTCAAAGGTAATGGGCAAAAATGTTGATATGATATCTGTTAAAGTGGATAAACACTCAACATTTTCAGTTACATTTAAAATACTATTGGATATATTTGGACTGGCTTTGATATATTTTTTTAAACTAGTTGTAATTTTTCTTTTAAATGCTAAACTTTTTGCTTTTTCGATTTCTTCTATTTTAATGTTGTGATAAATGCAATGCAAAATTTCTTCTTCTTCACTAAAATATTTTTCTACTTCTACGCGACGAAGTCCTAATAATTTTACTCTTAAATGCCCATTGGGTAATTCAATCTTACTTTTAATTTTACCAACGACTCCAACTTTTGGTAAATCATCGACATCAGGTATTTCTTCTAATTCATTTTTGGGACAAACAATTAATACTTCTTTATTATATTTGCTGCAAGAAAGCATAATAATTTCTCTAGTTAAGTCATTATTTAATTCTATTTTTACTTCTTGATCTGGTAGTAAAAGGAGTTTTCGGAGTAATAAAACTGGAAGATTTTGATTCATAGTTTTCTCCTTTCATCATTGCGACTTATTATATTCATTTTAATTTAGAAAGTAAATCAATTTTACATTATTTTACACAATTTTTTTAACAATTTTTGGGTTCTTTTCAATCATAAAAAAAGAACTTTTTTAAGCTCTAATTTTTTCCATTGCTTCACGCATTTTCATATCATACTTGACAATATCGATGCTTCCATATGCTTTGATTAATTCTTCTTTTGAAATACCATAATTTTCTGCCATCTCTTTTGTTTTTTCTTCTACTTCTTTTTCCGTAAAATCTATTTTTTCTACTTCTGCAACTTCTTCTAGTAAATAACGGTATTTAACTCTTTTTATTGCTTCTGGTTTCATTTGCTCATGTAACTTTTCATGATCTACACCAGTAAACTTTGCATATTGTTCTAAAGATAATCCTTGCATTTTTAATTGTTCTTCAAATTGATGAATCATGCGATGAATTTCATCGTCAATTATTTCATCATTTAAATCAATGGTCATATTTTCAGCAGCTTTTTCTAAACATGCATCTAAGTAAGTATCTTCTATTTCTTTTTCTTTTCGTTCTTGAATTACTTTTTCAATTTCTGTTTTTAATTCTTCTTCATTGGTAACTTTATCATATCCTAAATCTTTGAAAAAATCTTCATTCATTTCTGGAAGTACTCTTGTTTTTATTTCCATTACTTCGACATCAAATTTTACATCTTTTCCACCAAGGTCTTGAGCATAATTTTCTGGGAATGTTAATTCAAGTGTTTTCTTGTCTCCTTTTCTTAGTCCAATTAAACCACTTTCAAATCCTGGAATAAAAGTATTTGAACCAATTTCTAATGGGAAATTCTCACCATTTCCACCTTCTAATTCGTTTCCATCTACATAACCTTTAAAATTAATTACTGCAGTATCTTTTTCTTCAATCTTTTCTTTTTCATCTTTTAAAGAAATTTCTGCAAATTGATTTCTTAAATTTTCAATTTCAGAAGCAATTTCTTCTTTGGTAACTTTTGGTGTTTCTTTTTTTATTTTTAAGTTTTTATATTCTCCTAATTTTATTTCGGGTTTTGTAATTATAGTAAATAAAAATGTTACTGATTTTTCATCGATTGTTTTTACATCTAATTTTGGTTCAATTACAGGAATTAATTGATTATCTTTCATTACGTTTTGATAAGCTTTCTCTACAGCACAATCAATGGCGTCCATATATAATGATTCCATTCCAAATTTTTTGATATATACTTCTTTTGGTGCAGTTCCTTTTCGAAAACCATCTATCTTTACTTCTTTATTTTTTTTCTTAAAAGACTTATCCAAACAATTTTCCCAATCTTTTCCTTCCACTTTTACTTCAATTTCATGTACGTTTTTTTTCATATTTTTAATCCTTTCAGTTACGTTTTATTATATCGAGTTCTAGAACACTTTGCAAGTTATTTCCTAGTCAATTCTTTTTCTCGCTTCTCCAAACACTTTTTTTTCGATTTCTTTTAAAAAATTAAAATCAATATTTTCTGGTAAATCTGCAATATCTATTGTTGCTTCTCCAGCATGAAAAAGACTCATTTCTTCATCTAGGGAAGATATGGTGATAAAATTAATATATCTTGAAGTCGGATTAAAAAGATACCAATTATGATTTTGATAAAATAAAACATAACAATGATATTTGATTTGCTGATTTTCTCTAATTCGCATCATTCTAATTCTACTTGGAAAACCAAGATGTTTTAAGAATTTATCAACGACTCTAGCTATGTCAAAGCAACAACCTTTTCTTGTTATTAAGGTGTGAGTAATCGGGGGAATTACATACTGTTTTTGAAATTCTTTTGAAATATTTTCATGATACTGCCATTTTTCATTCATCCAACTATATTGTATTTTATTCCATATAAAATAATAAATATCTTCTACCGATTTTATTTCTTCTTCTTGTTTCCAATATTTTCTTTTTAAAAATTGAAAACTGATTTGATTTAATTCTTTTTGATTAGCTTGTTTTAACAATTTGAATTTCCATTGATTCCATGCAATAATTTTGTCTTGCTCTTTTACATTAGATATTTTTAATTCTCTTACAAAAAATGGTCCAAATAATTCATAGAAATAAGATAGTTGCATCAAAGGATAAAGTAATTTTGCTTCTTTTTTTAAATATCCATCGGAAGTACATATTTGTTCTAAGAATATACATATGCGATGATCTTGTCTGTCAACTTCTTCTTCGAATAAAAGATATTCTACAATGATATCAAAGAGGTAAGTAAATTTTTTTTCCATATTTTTTTCTAATATTTTTCTTACTATTTTTGATAACAATTGTTTTATATTTTCATCGATTATTATTAACAGTTCTTCTTGTTCCAGATTAAAAATAATATTGATAGATTTATAACATCCCAAATATTCTATAATTCGATTGAGATTATTAGATAAAATAGAATCTAGTTTTCTAAAATGGTTGTCGTCTAATTTATTTAAACTAATTTTTACAATTCCATAATCTTTTTCCATAATGATTTCCTTACTTCGTGATTTAACTAAAAAAACTAGCCGTTATGCTAGTGCTTTAATTTCTACAGTATAAGAACCATTTGGACTTTCAATTTCAATTTTTTCGCCCACTTTTTTTCCTAATACTGCTTTTCCAAATGGAGACTCATTCGAAATTTTATTTTCCAAAGGATCGGCTTCTAAAGAACCAACGATTTTATAAACTTCCTGTTCTCCATCATCATATAAAATGGTAACAGTGGAACCAACATTAACGATATCTGTTGCTTTTTGTTCTGCAATTACACAATGTTCTAGTTTATATTCTAATTCTTTAATTCGTCCTTCAATTTTAGCTTGTGCATCTCTGGCAGCATCATAATCAGAATTTTCAGATAAATCTCCTTGCGCTCTCGCTTCTTTTAATTCTTTAATCACTTGAGGTCTTGTTACTGTTTTTAATTCATTTAATTCCGTTTCTAATTCTAAGTAACCTTCTGAAGTTAACATTATTTTTTCTTGTTCCATTTTTTTCACATCCTAAAAAACATCTTTTTAAGGATACTACACTTATACTTGTTTGTCAAACATTTTTGATGTATACTCCTGCCCCATTATTCTACGCAGAAATGAAAAAAAGTTTCCTATTTTTGATTCAAATCTTCAATTACTTTTTTTGTAGAGATTCCAAGTAGGAATAATTCTGGAATCGCAATCCAAAAGTAATTTACATGAAAAGGATCATGATATAAAAAATATGTGTATGTAATTAATGAATTTAGAATTAACATGCCAAAAACTAATCCATATTTTCGGTAACATAGGTAATATAAAACTCCTAATATTTCTCCTACAAAAAGATATCTTTCATGCATTGCAGGCATAAAGTAAGTTATGATAATAATAAGCCATGTTCCCAAAAGAAGTTTCTTTTCTAAATTTAATTTTATTTTTTTGTTCCATAAGTAAAATAAGAGGAAAGCACAAATAGAAATGGTAAACAAAATTCCAGCTTTGGTAAAAATAGATGAATCAACTTGTAATATTTGATAAATATTAATGAAATTTCTAGTTAAGATATCACTTTGCGCTGATGATTGATGAAAGTAAATAGTCATACAATCTAGAAATGGTTTTCCCATTATCATAGCTGGTAGACACATCATTATATTTACAATTGGTATCATTAAAAAATGGAAGAAAGAGAATTTTCTTTCTAAAAAATATAAAATAATATAGAAAGGTAAAATAAAGATAAATTGTAATTTAAAAGCAAATGATATTCCTAAGAGAATAAAAGAAATGGTAGGTTTGTCTTGGAAAAGATAATTTAAAGATAATAATATAAAACTAGCATAAATGGCGTCGCATTGCCCCCAGCATGAACCATTTAAAATAACTTGTGGTAAGAATAATACAGTCAAGTATGCAAGTATGGCATACCATTTTTGATTTTTCTTTCCTTGCATTACTGTACAAACTAGTAAATAAGCAGAAAAAGCAAGTAATAAATCTCCTAGTATTGATACCATTTTAATGGAATATAAAGGATCAATTGGCAAATAAGTAAGAAAGGCCAGAATCGTCATATAAGGAACATTGTAATCTCCAGGATAATTTGCTAAAGCAGAAAACCCTCCATTTAATTTTAGTTCATCAAACCAAGGTCTTAAAAAGACTTGAAAGTCTCCAGATTCTTTTGGAAAAAGACAGAATCGAATGACCAAGGCTGCTCCTGTAAAAAAAAGTAAAAAGAATATTATTTGATGCGACTCGATAAAATCTAATACTTTGTTTTCTATTGTTTTTATTTTTTTCATAAAACTCACTCCTTTCCATTTATTATAAATTGAATTTTTTCTTTTGACAACTGATCTTTTCTTTAAAAATCTTGAATATCAAATTGTTTGATTCTCATCATATCAAATTTTTCTAATTTTATTGAGATGGGAATTTTTACTAACATTCCTGGATGATTGGCAACTTCAATTAATTCATTTTCTTCATTGTAAAAGTCTTGTAATGTAATAGTAAATTGTTCCATATGAGGACCAAAAAACTCTACGATATCACCTTTGTGAAAAATATTTCTTTCTTCTATGATTACTAGTCTATTTTTTTCATCGTAATCCATTACTAATCCAAGAAAATCTTGATTGGAAATTTCGTCTCTTCCTAAGAAATACTGTTCTTTTTCGGTAGGAAGTTTAGTAAAAAACTGTGGTGTAGATTCTCGATTTGCACAACGATTTAAAATAGCCAATGAATAATTAGCAAGTGATGTGGTTAACCTTTTTTTTTCTATGGCATCGATTAATCGTCGATACGTTAAAATCACTGTTGCAATATAATAAATTCCTCTCATTCTTCCTTCAACTTTAAAGGAATTCACACCTATTTCAATCATTTCTTGGATGTGAGGAATTAAATTTAAGTCTTTGCTTGTCATAGAAAAAGGATGTATTGATAATTCTGATTGAAAAAGCCAACGACAAACTTGAGCACATCCACCTCGATTGGCATCGCGGTTGGTACAATAATTTGATAAAACACATCTACCGCTGATAGAGGTGCACATTGCACCATGAATAAAGCATTCTAATTCTAATCCAGTTCTTTTTTTGATTGCTCTAATGTCTTCTTTATTTGCTTCTCTTGCTAATACAATTCTTGTTACTCCCAAATTTTTATAAAATAATGCTGCTCCTTCATTTAACACACTACTTTGTGTAGATAAGTGAAGTTCGTAAGTGACTCCCAGTCTCTTAGCAGTTGTTAAAACAATGATATCACTGGCAATAATCGCATCAATCTTAATTTCATCTAATGCTTTTAAATACTCTTCTAATCCATTTAAATTGCTTTCATGAAATACAATATTTACGGTGACATAAATTTTTTTTTGCAGTGCATGAGCATATTCTACTGCTTCTTTCATTTCATTTAAAGAAAAGTTTTTGGCGTTTGCTCTTAAACTATAATTTCTTCCCCCAATATAGACAGCATCTGCGCCATATAAATAGGCAATTTTTAATTTTTCAAAATCACCTGCTGGAGCTAATAATTCTATTTTATTCATGATCATCCTCCTTCAAGCGATAAATGGTTTTGGTATTTAAAAATCCTTGATCTTCTTTTTCAAAATCACGTTTATTTTCATTTAATAAGTCTTGTATTAATTTCTTTTGCTCGTGTTCTTCTAAAAAAAGAGGATTGATTAAATAAAATAATATTTTTTCATCATTGAAATTACTTTGCCCATTCATATATTTACCATGATATAAAATCGTTCCATATTCATTTTCCACAGCAATAAACTCTTTTTTGGTTCCTTCTTCTTTTAATGTAACCATTTTTTTCTCTGGTAATGCAAATTCATGTGCAAAATTGGTAAGTAATGTTCTTCTTGAATACATTCCAGGGATTAAACCATATAAATAATAAACAAGTGGCTTTGTTGTTTTACTTAAAATAAAATCAATTTCTTCTTTTGTGATATCGGTTCCAATTACAATACTATCCACATAGTTTAGGTTTTCATTGATGCTTCTTACGTTGGTAGCAAAATGTGTTTGAAATAGTATCAGAGTTTGAGTTAGTTTTAATTCTTTTGCAATCGTAATAACTCCAAAGTCTTCAAAAACAATTCCTTTGATTTCTTTTTTTAAATTTTTTAATGTTTTTTTCAGTTGTTCATATGCTTTTTGATCTAAGATACGATTTATATATAAGTATCCTTCTTTTATTTGTGATAAGGAAAAGGTATTGATAAATCCAACGGAAAAGTCAGAAAGTGGAAAAAGAAAGTTAGTAATCCTAGCTTTCTTGTATTCTTCTATTTGTTCTAAGTCATGGATTATGACGAGAAATTTATCGGGATTCATTTTCTTCTTATACTGAAAGAAAGTCCATCTCCAAGATCATAAAACTTGGTTTCAAATTCTTCATTTTCCTTTAAAAATTCAATATAATTTTCTATTTTTCCAACTAAACCTTTTAGATTTTTGCTTTCAATGTTTTCACTATTTCCAACATAACCATGAAATTTAATGTTATCGGTTACAATGACTCCATCAGAAGCTAAAAAGTGTTTGAATTTTTCAAAAAATTTTGTGTATTGTCCTTTGGCAGCGTCGATTAATATTAAATCGTAAGTGACATCACTTAAGTTTACTTCTAATGCATCTTGAAATACAACCGTTATTTCTTTTTCTAATCCTGCTTTTTTTACATTTTTTAAGCATTCCATATATCTAGTTTCATCGCGTTCAATTGTCGTAACTTTCGTTTCTAAATTACTAGAAGCCATTAAAATGGAAGAATAACCAATGGCACTTCCAATTTCTAAAATATTTTTGACATTTTTCATTTTGATATATTTCATTAAAAAGGCTATGCTTTCTTTTTCCATAATGGGAATATTTTTCTCTTTGGCATAACTCTCCATTTCAATTATTAATTCTTTCATTAAAACTCACCCTATTTCTTTTTGTATTGCTATATGCTCTTCATAAGTATGTGTAAAATATACAATACCTGTTTTAACATCAGCAAAGAAGTAAACATAGTCGGTATCCGTTGGATGCAATGTCGCGTTTATACTCATCAAAGAAGGATTACAAATTGGTCCAACTGGTAATTTTCCAGCCATACTGCTATTGCTCTCACTAGTATTATATGGATTTACTGTTTTTAAATCCGTTAAAGTTAATCCTGTTCCCATATCTTTTTTGACAGCATAATAAGTGGTTACGTCCATACCTAGACCTTTTCCCATTTCTAATCTTTTATATATTACTTGGCTAACTGTATTTCGATCATTTTCACTTACTGCTTCTAATTCAATGATCGAAGCCATGGATAATAGTTCATGTACAGAATAATTACTATTTTGTATTTCTTCTTTTAATGGGTCTAATTTATTTTCTGTATGATTTAATATTTTTTCTATAATTTCACTTGCTGTATTATTTTTTAAAAATGTATAAGTGTCTGGAAATAAGTAGCCTTCTAGAGGATAATATAGTTCTGAATTCAAAATGGATTCATCTAAAAACCAATATTTTTTAATTAAAGTATTTAGATATTCTTGATCTTGCATTTTTTCTAATATTTCTTCTTCTGTAACATCTAATTTTTCACTAATATTTTTAATATATTCTTTTAGTCTTCTTCCTTCAATCAACGTAATGGAATAAGAATCATTTTTCACTTTACCTTGATTCATGATTTCCATCATTTCTTTTGGAGACATATTTTTTGTAAATTCATAAGTCCCTGCTTGTAGGTTTAAATGATGAAAAAATAAATATATTTTTAAAGCAGTTGCACTTTTAATGTATCCTTTCTTTTTTAAATCATTGGCAATTTCTATTTTACTAGTTTTAGGATTTACTTGATAAGTAATTACTTCATTGGAAGAACTTATTGGGGATAATCCATAAAAATAAAATCCAAAAAAGAAAAGGATAAAAAGAATTAAAATGAAAATGATCCATACACTTTTTTTTACTTTACGCATCGTTTTTTTCTTCCTTACTTTCAATTAATTTATTTAAAATCGCATCAATGGTATTCCATTCTTCTTCTGTTGTGATTGGAATTAAGTTTTTATTTGATCCACTTGGATCATAAGAATAGGCATAAGTTTTCCATGCTCCACTTTCATCTGTTGTATAATCTGTAAAAACAAGATAACTTTTTTTCGTTTGATCCGAATCAAAAGTGCATATCACTTCTGCTTCGATTTCTTCACCTTTTTCATTTTTTAATATGATCACACTATTATTATTTTTCAAGTCGTCCATTTTGAATCCTTCTTTCTTCTAAATAGGTATCTAAAATAATCGCAGCTGCGACATTATCCACCACTTTTTTTCTTTTTTTTCTTTTCATATCAGTACTAATTAAAATATTTTCTGCTTCTTTACTAGATAATCTTTCATCCACTAAATGAATCGGAAGTGCAAAATGATTAGCTAATATTTTTTCAAATTGTTTCGAACGTTCGGTTGCAAATCCACAGGAATTATCCATATTTTTTGGAAGACCTAATACAAAATCGGTGATTTGTTTTTCTGTTACAATGTGAGCTAATTCTTCTATTACAGTTTCATATTGTTCTTCTAAAAAGCGAATTGTTTTATAAGGAGTTGCTACTAAATTCGTTTTATCACTTATTGCAATTCCTAATGTTTTTGTTCCTAAATCTAATCCGAGAAATCGCATGCTTTGAAACTTTCTTTTAATAAGTATTCCAATATGTCAGCTCGTTCTATTTCTAATATTTTTTCTCTGGCATTTTGATAATTAGAAATATAACTAGCATCTCCACTCATTAAATATCCAATTAATTGATTCATGGGATTGTATCCTTTTTGTTCTAAACTTTGATAAATCTCACTTAATGTCCTTTTTATATTTTCTTTTTTTATGACAGAAAGATTAAATAAACTTGTTTCTTCAGTCATATTTCACCTCGCTTAGATCCAGCAATATTTTATCAAACTATTCTATCCATTACAAGTAAGTGATGAAATATGATGCCTTTTTTCGACATTTTTCTTGTTTTAGATCTTTTAATATAATTTTTTTTATGACTTTTTTGCTTTTTTTGATCTTCCTAAATTTTCACCTTTTTATCTAAATTGTTATTTTAAATCCTTGTTTCTCCTTTTATTAATCATAAATTGTTTTTTTATAAAATATACCAATCTTTTCTTTTAAATATTGATTCTACAATTTCCTAACAATTGTTTTAATTTGATTCATAAACGAAAAAAGAATGTGAATCACACTATTTTATTTAAAATATTAAATCATTTTAAAAAAATTTGCTTTTTTTAGATTATAACACTATAATATCATTTTAAAAGAGGAAATATTATGAATAGAATTCATTTATCAGAAACAATCTTTCAATTATATTTTTTATTTGATTTCGAAGATTCAAATGAATTTATTATTTGGCAATTTATGGATTATTTTCAATGTCATGATCTTGATATTCCAGATTTAACTGTAAGTGAAATGTATTTATCACAAAATTCATTATTAAAATCTTTTTTACAACATGACCTATTCTATGTCGTTATATATAAAATTCATAAAATACAAGAATGCTTGAGTTTAAGTGGTTTAAAAAATCATATTTTAAATACTTATGTAGACTCTTGTAACGATATTTTAAATCAATTATTAACGTATTTATATCACGTGAAGATTTATGCGGTGTTTTCTAACTCTACAATTCAAGAATACTTAAAAACTCATTCTTTTCTTTCTTACATATTGGATAGCGAATTTTTACCTCTTGACTTGATTTTAATTACCAACGAAAATGAAACTATTTCTCTTTTTCCTACTTCACGCACTTCTATGGATCTAATCGATTCCAAGAAAAAAAACTCTTTTTTAATTCGCGATCGGGCAAGAACAAAGTGTCACAACGTTTGTCAACCAATGCATCATAAAATGTTGATGCATTTAAAACAAGAAATAGATGAATGGGATATTGTTCAATATCCTTTTGCCAAAATATATCAAAGAAATTTTTATGAAATTTATGCTTCACTAATCAAGTCAATAAATATAAAAAGTAAGATTCGCAAAAAAGCAAAACTTACTTTATAATTATGAAAAAAATTTATTCTAATACAGCTTTAATTCGTCTAATCCCAGCACTGGATGCTTCTTCTTTTTTGATTTTAAATTTACCAAGCTCATTGGTATTTTTAACGTGAGGACCACCACATATTTCTTTGGATACATTTCCTATAAAATATACGTTTACAAGATCTGGATATTTTTCAATAAACATGGCTTCTGCTCCAATTTCTAAAGCTTTTTGTTTTGTCATTTCTTCTTTTGTAACATCTAGGCCTTCTTGAATCCAGGAATTTACTAGACTCTCAATTTTTTCTTTTTCTTCTTCGGTTAATTTATGATCACAGTTAAAATCAAAGCGTATTCTTTCTGCTGTTATGTTACTACCTCTTTGATGAGTGTCTTGTCCTAGTACTGCTTTTAAGGCTGCATTTAATAAATGAGTTGTGGTATGATATTTGATTTCCATTTCTCCATTTCCAGCTAAACCACCTTTAAATTTTCCTGCTGCAGCTGTTCTAGATTTTTCTTGGTGTTCTTTCATTTTTTCTTGGAAGCCCTTTTCATCTACTTTCATATTTCTTTCCTTAGCAAGTTCTTGAGTAAGCTCAATTGGAAAACCATAGGTATCATATAAATGAAAAGCAGTATATCCATCTATATCATTCTTTTTGGAAGCCATTTTTTCAAACTCTTTTAATCCTTTTTCTAAGGTACGATTAAACTTCTTTTTTTCTTCTTTTAAGATATTTAAAACAATTTCTTTCTTTTCATTTAATTCTGGATAATAATTTTCATATTTTGAAATGATTTTAGAAGCAATTTTTTCTTCCCAATTACTTTCTATTTCAATATTTAATTTTTTCGCATGTCTTATTGCTCTTCTTATTAAACGTCTTAAAATATAACCCTGATCTGTGTTACTAGGAACAATACCTGCTGGATCGGATGCAATAAATACTGCCGTTCTAATATGATCTGCAATAATTCTCATACTGATTTCGTTTTCTTGATAAGTAATATTTGCAATTTCTTCGATTAAATTAATGATATCTTTCCAAAGAGATGACTTATAATTATCATTTACTCCTTCTAAAACTGAAACAATTCTTTCATAGCCCATTCCTGTATCTACGTTCTTCTTAGGTAAAAAAGAAATACTGCCATCACTTTTTCGATCATATTCCATAAAGACATTATTCCAGATTTCAACCCAGCGATCATCTTCTGGATCAAAAACGGTTGGAACGGGTTCGTCACTTCTCCAATAAAAAATTTCTGTATCAGAACCGCATGGTCCTGTTTCTCCTGCTTTCCAAAAATTATGTTCCATACCCAAATAAGCTATTCTTTCTTTTGGAATGCCAAGTAAACTCCAAACTGATGCACTTTCTTCGTCCATTGGAATGGTATCATTACCTTTAAAAACTGTTACCGCAAGGCGTTTTACTGGAATGTTTAATACACTCGTTAAAAATTCGAAACTATATTGAATGCTTTCTTTTTTAAAATAACTTCCTAAACTCCAATTTCCTAACATTTCAAAAAATGTATGATGTGTGGTATCTCCAATTTCTTCTAAATCGGTTAGTCGAATACATTTTTGATAGTCACATAAACGATCTCCACTTGGGTGTATTTCACCCATCAAGTATGGAATCAAGGGTTGCATTCCTGCAGTATTAAATAAAACTGAAGGATCATTTTCTGGCACAAGTGGTGCCGATGGAATTTGTTTGTGTCCTTTCTTTATAAAAAAATCAATGTATAAATCTTTAATATTCATTTTCTATACTCCTTTATCTATCTTTTCTAATATTTTTTCTATTTTTTCAATTAACCCTTTTTTTTCACGATTTACAATGACAAAGTCAAAATCAGTAAAATGATCGAGTGCTGTCTCTGAAATATGACTTGCCTCTTTTTTGGATAAATTCGATTCGCCATGTTCGTTTATAATATAAAAAGAATAAACTTTCGAATGATTTTGTTTTATTTTTTTTATTTCATTCGGAAATCGAACATCACTAATTACTATATTATCATAAAAGTTTTGATATATTTTAATATCTTCTTTCATTCTGTCAATAAAGAAAAATGGCATATTCATATCATTTCTTATAAAATCCCCCATTTCTTGTAAAAAAGTTCTAGGTTTATTGTCTGTATTACCATCCCAATTCGTCATTTCTTTCGCTAATAATTTTACGTATTTACTATATTCTGTTAATATTGATTTCTGATCTTTTTTATCGTAATAATGTTTTATTATTTTAGCGACTTCATTTTTTCCACTTCTTGCTTTTCCTGCGATTAAAAAAATTTGCATTGGTTCCTCTTTTCTAAAAAAATACCACAGATTACTTCCAAGGAGCAATTCTGCGGTACCATCCTTTTTTTTACTTTCTTAACATAACGAGTCTTCCCGATTAATCTTAGAAGGTAGCTATCAAAGTTTCTTTTGTAAGTTTTCACCAATTTCTTACTCTCTTTTTAAAAAGATTTTCTTTTATTTTCCTTCTTCATCGATTAATAAAATTTCACTATCATCAAATAAATTATACTTTTCTACAAAGAATTTGTAAACAACTTTTGCAAGAGCAATGGAAGGCGTGGCTAAAATCATACCAAGAATCCCAAAGAAGTGTTCAAAAATTAACAGACCTAAAATGATGGTGATAGGATGTAATTTCATCGTTTTACTCATAACAACTGGTTGTAAGATAAAATTTTCAATTAATTGCACAACTACTACTATTACTAGTGTCATAATTCCTAAAATATTACCTTGACTAAATCCAATTAAAACAGCCGCTGCTCCTCCAATATAAGGGCCAACATATGGAATTAAATCGGTTAATCCACAAAATAATCCAAATAAAAGTGGTGCTTGAAGTCCAACAATAGCAAAACCCAGTGAATCTCCAACAAAAACCATAGAAGCTACTAATAAAGTACCATTTACGCTTTTTCTTACTTCAGTGCTAATATTTGTAATTAATAAAGAGAGTTCAAAACGATTTTTTTTAGGAAATAAATTTAATAGATGATGATTAATGGAATCAAAGTCTAATAACATATATAAACCAATTACCAATCCAAAGCCAATTGTTAATAAACTAGAAAAGAAACTGCCTACGAAATTGATTATAAAAGCAGGTAAATTGGTTGTGAAATCGTGGAAAAAGCGATTCATAGTTTCCATTAAGCTGGTCTGTACATTAGATAAATCAATTCCATTAAAACTTGATAAATTTCCAAAAAAAGTATTGACTTCTTTTTCAACAGTTTTAAATATTTCTGGAAAGTTTACTAATAATTCATTTAATTGATTATAAAGTGTTGGAATTAATAAACGGAAAAATACTACTATAAATAGTATAAAACAGGAATAAACTAGAAAGGATCCAGCCATTCTTGGAAACCCTTTGGATTCCATTTTTTTGACAATTGGATTAAAAATCCAAGCAATGACAAAACCAATAAATAATGGCGATAGTACTTTTAATATTTGAAATAAAAATTGGATGACTCCCCATTCTCTTAAAATAATTGTCACGATTAGCATAATGGCAATAATCATTCCAATATAAAGCAAGTGCAATATTTTCTTGGAAAGACTAACTACTTCATTTACTTCAATTAAATCTATTTTGTCTTTATTTTTTCGAAAGTTCATATTTTAAAAACACTCCTATCTACTATAGGTAATTATGATCAGAAATTAAAAATTTTAATCATTTTTATTATATTACGCATTTTATGAAATTTCTAGTTTTACTTTTGCTTTTAAAAAAAGAATGTATTAGTTACATTCTATTTTCATCATGATAAATTGGAATTTCATTTTCTAAACTTGGAAACATCATATTTGGTGTTTCTTGTTCAGTTTTTTGCATCACTTCTGGATTTAATTTTGGTAATTCAATCTTTTTTGGTAAATCCATTGGTGGATTTGAAGTATTTACAACATTCTCTTCTTCTGCTTTATTATTTACATAAACGGAGCTAAATTGTGTTGGATTTGGCATGGTATTAATATCTGTTGTTTCTGTTATATTTACTGGATCTAAATTCATTTCAATTGTAGGTTCTGTTTGTTTTGGAGGATCATATAAATTCAGATTTGTATTACTATTTTCTTTTTCTTCTTCCATTTTTGATGTTTCCATATTTTGATTTTTTATTTGATTTTGGATATCATCATAATGATTTGGCTCTGCTACAAAGGTATCTTCACTTAATCCAATGCTTTCTAATTCTTTTGAAATCGAAGCTGCTAATGCATCAAAATCAAAATCACTTTTTGGTGGAACTGGCACATTCTCTAATTCTTCTTCTGATGAAGGTTCTTCCATTACTGTAGATTCTTCATTCACTTCTGTTTCTTTTAAAGTGATTATATCACTCGCTTGTGTATTTAAAAAATCATTTGTTTTATTATTATTTGGAAGTTCTACATTGGTAATTGAATCATTAGTACCAAATGCTACCTCACTTTTTATATTTGTTTCATTCATATTCTCATTGTTTGTTTGTTCGTTTGCTATATTACGCTCTTTTTGATCTTTTTTTCCGAAGAATAAAATAATTAAAAACGCTAGCACTAAAATGGATACCGATGTAAATAAAATTATTCCAAAATTTTCATTACTATATAAACTGGTTAAAAAATCCATTTTACTCACCACCTTTTATTCTATTGATAGAATATCATAAATACTTTTCAAAAGTCAATACTGATTGTCGACTTCTGTTTGTTTCATTAATTTTTATGTCATTTCAAGAAATTTATTCCTCAAAAAAAGAAATAATTACATATTTCTTGTCATTTGATTCATTACTTGTTTTACTTGTTTTTGGCTTGGTTTTCTACCCATACTACTCATCATTGCTTCAATCATCTTTTCATTGATTGGAGGATTTTTTTGCATATATTTTTTCATAGCAATTCGAGCTACTAAAAATCCAGTTACTGCTCCAATTACAAGTCCTAATAAAATTAAAAGTATATCGTGTAACATGCTTAACCTCTTTTCATATTTCTATTTTACTAAAGATTATGCTGAAACTCAAGGTTATATCATTATTTTATCTAACCAAAAATAATCTTTGTTTTTAAAATCGCAGAAAAATAAATTATGTTCTTCTTCTAAGTCTTTCATAAAAGTAGGTCTTAAAACTGTACTTTCCATTTCTAAAAATGTTTTACAAACTTTTAAAACTGTTTTTTCATGTCGATAAGCATCATGAATTTGATGAACATTACTATATTTTGTGTAAAAATAATTATCTTTATATTTTTTAAAAAGAGTAATATCCAATTGTTTTGGATTAAATAAATCAACAATTCGTTCAAATAAATCTAATCCTAAATGAATATCACTTCGATCAACATAATATATTTGTTCTAAAGTTCTATAAAGGTGATATGGATTTTTTTTCGTTAACATAGCATACTCATCCTTTATTTTAAAAATATAAAATTGTCTCATACCCTTCACCCAATTTTAGAGTATCACTATTTTCTTAAAAAAAATGTCGAAATTTATTTTAATAAATTTTCGACTTTAATTTTTAAAGATTCATAATCAAATCCCATTTTCTTTAATACTTCATTTGAATGGCCACTGTAACCATAATCATTTAACCCAATAACCATTTCATTATTACTAGCAAAACGATTCCAAATAAGAGGATTGCTTGCTTCGATTACAATTCGTTTTATATTTTTTGGTAGAATAAGTTCTTCATACTCTTTTCCTTCACTTAAAAACAATTCCATGGAGGGCATTGACACAACTCGTAAATCCAAACCATTTTTTTCTAAGTCGTAAGCAATCTGTAATGTATATGGTAATTCACTTCCCGAACTGATTAAAATTCCATCCAATCGATTTTTTTCTTGTTTGATAATATAAGCTCCCTTTGAAACCATTTTTGCATTGCTATTTGGTAGTTTTGGAGCATTATTTTGAGTAATGATTAATGCTGATGGAAGGTTTCTTTTTAGTATAGTTTCCCAAGAACCCATTACTTCTAAAATGTCAGCTGGTCGATAAACTACTAAATTTGGAATGGTATGCAACATAGATAATTGTTCAATCGGTTCGGCAGCGGGTCCTTGCTCTCCTACACTAATTGTGTCATGCGTAAAAATATAAGTAACTGGTATATTCATCAAAGAAGACATACGGATAGATGGTTTAATATAATCTGCATAAATCAATTTTGTACTTCCAAACACTTTTAATCCAGTTACTGCCATCCCATTGATAATTGATCCCATTGCATGACTTCTTAATCCAAAATAAATATTTCGTATCCATTTATTTTTTTCTGATAATTCATTTTGTTTAATAAAAGTTTGACAAGTTGAAAAATGGTCTGTACTACCTCCTAAAAATAGATTACTTTGCGGAGCGATCATATTCATTATTTTTTGATTTGTCTCAGTTAAAGGTTCACAATATCCATCATTAATTTTATAATGATCCGAATCAAATGAGAGATGAAGTTGTTTTTGGGATATAGAATCTATGATTTCTTTCAATTTTAAGCTGGTACTACTATTGGAACGGTTATAAATTTCAATCCACTTTTTATATTTTTTTTCTGTTCTTTCTTGTATGTTTTTTTGCATGAATATCATACTGTCTTTAGAGATTTCAAAAGGTGGCAAGAATAAATTCCATTTTTTTCTTAAATTAGCTACATCAGTAGTTGCCAAAGGATTATTATATGTTATATTTGTATTTTCATTAAAAGATTCTTTTCCAAGAGCTACTTTCATAATCAAAATGGATGGCTTTCCACTTTTTTTTGCATTCAGGATTGCTTTATCAATTTCTTTTATATTGGTTCCATCTTTTAAATAATCAACATAAAAACCCATTGCTTGATATTTTTTTACCATATCTTCTTGTTTTACTATATCAAGTGGTCCATCTTGGATCATATTGTTGTGGATATATAAAAAAATTAAATTGCTAATTTTTTTAGATGCAGCAAAAGATAATGATTCTTCTGCATTTCCTTTTATCATGTCACGGTCTGTACAAATACAATATGTGTCATAATCCAATAATTTGATACGATCATCTTCATTATCAATTATCGTTTGGCATATATTTCTTGCAAGCGCCATTCCTACTGCATTACCAATTCCTTCCCCAAATAATCCCGTTGAAATTTCAATACCTGGAGTTAAACCATATTCTGGATATCCAGGAGTAATGGATCCAAGTGAGCAATAATTCATTAAATCTTCTTTGCGAATTGAATAACCACACAAATATAGCATTGCATAAAGTAGACTAGAAGCATTTCCAGAAGATAAAACAACACGATCTCGATTGATCCAATTTGGCTCATTCGGTCGAACTATTAAATGTCTAGAAAATAAAGTGTATATGGTAGGTGCCATACTAAGAACTAATCCTGGAGATCCACTTTTGGCTCTTGATATCATATCAATACTTAACATTTTTAATTCGTTTAAAGTTCTAATATCATCTTGATTCATCATAACACCCTCTTATTATTTTGGTTTATTATACCAAAAAATAGTGATTCGGGAAAAACTTTTGAATCTTTTTTTAATAATTAGACATTATTAATTTAAAACTTTTTCGAACGAAGAGTTGGATTTTAAGATATGAATTTCTAATTTTTCACATAAAGAGAGGAGTACGGAAAAAATACTAGAAATATCGAATTCTTGAGAGTATTTGTCTTCTTCATATAAATCATTTGCTAAATCTACTACTTTTTCAAACAGGCAAAAAATTTCTTCATTTAATAAATTATTATGGTATTTTTCTTTTACAATTTCTTTGACATAATTTTGAATCATTACCAAACTACTTTTTGCTTTTATTTTTTCAATTAATTCTTTTTTACACATATTACATTCCTCCTTTTATGTTTTGAATTGCAATTTTATTTTCTTCTACATTTTGATTATTTATTTGATTTAAATATCGAAATCTCTCATTTAAAAGAATCACTCCAATAATGATCACTCCATAAAACAAGATAAGTCCTCCATAATTTTTCCATAATTGATTCATAATCACTCCTTCTTTCTACATTCATTTTATAATCGAATATTAGTTCGTGTCAAGAGTATTTTGAACAAATGTTTGACAACTTTACTTTCCTATGTTAATATTTGAATGGAGGAATGGAAAATGATATTAGAAAGTGAAAAATCATTAACAAAAAAACAGTCTGAGGTATTGGATTACATCAAAAAATATACTGCAGAACATGGTTATCCCCCTGCCATTCGAGAAATTGGAGCAGGTCTTGGTCTTTCTAGTCCTGCTACCGTTCATACACATGTTAAAAAATTAGAAGAAGCTGGTGTTATTAAAACATCAAGTAATAAATTTAGAACAATTGAAATATTAGTAGAAAATGAATATGAAGAAACAAAAGATGATGTAATAAAAGTTCCCCTACTTGGTAAAATTACGGCAGGAAATCCCATTGAAGCAATTGAAAGACCAAATGATTTTTTTGATTTACCTGCTGTATTAATTCCAAAGAAAGAAACTGTTTTCACATTAGAAGTCAGTGGTGAATCAATGATTAATGCCGGAATTTATGATGGCGATTATGTCATTGTTCAAAAACAAAATACTGCTAGAAATGGTGATATTGTTGTTGCAATGACTGAGGAAAATGAAGTAACTTTGAAAACCTTTTATAAAGAAGATGGGCATATACGCTTACAACCAGAAAATGATACCATGGCGCCTTTTATTTTTGAACACATAACCATTTTAGGAAAAGCAATTGGTTTATATCGAAAATTTTAAAACATGTATGAGAAATCATACATGTTTTTTAATGAAATAGATGACATTTATTAAAAATTAAAAATTTTATGTTTAAAAAAAGACTATTGATAAAATTTTTTTTCAATAGTCTAAAAATCAGATCCTATTTTATTATTTTATTTATCGAAAAAATACGATGTAAGATAAAAAGATGATATAAATCACTAAAACAATACTTCCATTTATTTTTTCAGATTGATCGGATTTTCCATCTACACCAAATGCCATCATAGAAAGATAGCCTCCTAGTAATCCACCGATATGGGCAGCATTATCTATTCCTGTAGATAAAAAACCAATTGATAAATTAATAATAATTAAAGGAATGATTTGATTTTTTAACACACTTCCTAAATATAAACGATAATGATATCCAAAATATAATATTGCTCCTAATAAACCAAAAATTGCTCCAGAAGCACCCACACTGATACTATTACTAAATACACAAGATAGTAAAGATCCACTGATTCCACTTATAATATAAATGCCTAGAAATTTCCATTTTCCTACATAATTTTCTAATTGATTTCCAATGATATATAAAGAATACATATTAAATAAAAGATGAAATAAATTGGCATGTAAAAAAGTACAAGTCATTAATCTTAATATTTCTTTTCCACCAGATTTAACAAGAGGTGCAAAATTTGCTCCAAAATTTAAAAGTGTTATACCATCTAATTTTCCCCCACTTACAATAAAAGTGATAAAAAAGACAACGATGCAGATTGCTATCAATAATGAAGTAATTACTATTTTTTTTGGTTTAAATGTTTTTTCATACACTTTATTTTCTTTTTCTGTCTTTTCATTAATGTCTTTGGTTACATTTAAAATTAGATCCATTCCTACAGTATCATCTAATAATTTTTCAGTAATATCTGGAAAATTATCACATTTTAATTTCTTTTTGACATCTTTTAAATTTTTTACAATGACAGAATCAATGTTTTTTTCTTCCGCAATGGTTACGGTGTCATTTACATCTAATAAAATGTTTAATGTATTCATGGAAAAAGATACTGTTTTTCGTTTAATTTGACGCATTACATTTCTTATTTTAAAAATATCAAATTTATATTGTTCTTCATTGTGTATATAATTTGCATTAATTCTGATAATTTTATATGGTCCATCTTGATTTTCTAACCATATTTCATCTTTTACTCCATTAACTACAATGGGAGTATAATTTTGTTCTGTTACAAAATAATGCACTAATCTCATAATGATATCATCTTTTTTATTCATGATAACTGTGCTCATAGATTGCCTCCTATGCGTATTAATATTTTAATACATTTCATAAAATTAGTAAAGAGGAGGTCTTTTTATGTTCCCTTTTTTCTATTTACTTAGTTTTCTTTGTTTTTTAATATCTTTGTTTTTTCTATTTCAAGCAAAAGATAATCATGATGACTATTGGTATTTACTGTTTTCTAATTTTATTTTTCATCTTGGCTTTGTCTTGTTTTATTATTTTTTTTCTAATTTATATTTTTCTTTTTTTTCTATTTTCTTTTGCTTTTTATTTACATTGATAATAATCATCCATATTAAAAAAGAAATTCCCCCAAAAATTTTGTTCGGAATTCCTTATCTTTTTTTTCAATTTTATTTCGTATTATTTTTACTTATCCAACTCATTCAAAGTATTTAAAAATTCTTCTATTTCTTTTGGTATAGGAGAAGTAAAGTTCATTTCCTGTTTGGTGATTGGATGAAGAAAGTGAATTTTATCTGCATGTAAGAATTGACCAAATTCGGTACATGCTTTTTTTGTATAAACAGGATCATTATAAATTGGATATCCAATATATTTCATATGAACGCGTATTTGATGTGTTCTTCCTGTTTCTAGCTTTAATCTAACAAAGGTATAGCCTTCATATCTTTTTAAAACCGTTAAGTGCGTGATTGCATTTTTCGAGTTTTTAGCTGTTACTGTCATTCTTTTTCGATTTTGTTCATCACGACCAATGGGTGCATCTATGATTGCATTTTTATTTTTAAATTCTCCGATTAATAATGCAACATATTCTCTAGAAACTTTTTTTTCTTTAAATTCTTCTACTAAAATTTGATGAGCTTCATTTGTTTTTGCAATTAATAATAAACCACTTGTGTCTTTATCAATTCGGTGAACAATACCTGGTCTTATGTCTCCATTTTCATTACTTAACTCTTTGGTATAATATAAAAGTCCATTTGCAAGCGTACCACTTTTGTTTCCACTCCCAGGATGAACTACTAAACCACTTGGTTTATCAATTACCATTATGTGATCATCTTCATAAACAATATTTAATTTTATGTATTCTGGTATCATTTCCGTAGAAAAATGATACTCGTCGACAAATTTTATTACATCATCTATTTTTACTTTTGTACTTCTTTTTGCAAAATTATCATTGATGGTAATACAATGTTGTTCTAACATTTTTTCAATTTGACTTCTTGAATATTCGGTTACTTCTGCTAAATATTTATCAATCCGTATATCATTTTTCGTTACCATGATCTTTTCCACGATGATCTTCTCCTTTCCAAACTGCATATAAAAGAAGGACAACTCCAACTACAATTCCAATATCGGCAATATTAAAAATAGGATAATCATATTTTAGTATTTGAAAGTCAAAAAAATCTCTGACATATCCAAATAACCAACGATCAATTAGATTTCCTACTAATCCTCCCACAATCAGCCCAAAAGCAATATTATTACGTTTGTTTTCTTGAAACAAATACATAAATCGGTAAATAATGATTAGGGCAAGAATACTAATTATAATGATGAATGAAATTTTATTATTTAAAATACTCCAAGCTGCTCCATAATTGTTAATATAGTGAATGGAAAAAAAGTTTTTGATAATGATCCATTCTTCATTTAATTTTAAAAATGTTTCAATCATTACTTTCGATATTTGATCAATTAATAAAGTACTAATTGCAACAATTAATATTTTCCGATTCATTTTTCCACCCTTTTCGTAATTTATTATATCACATTTCTATATCTACTAATATTACATCTTCTCCTATTTTAGTAATTTGTTTAAAAGTGACCGTCGTTTCTTCACTTCCACCAAAGAAGCGAAAAAATCTTTTTGGTTCTACAACGAGGTATTCAATTGTACCCATATGATTGATTTCTACATCAACAATTCTTCCAAGTCTTCTACCATCTTTGATGCTTACTACATCTTTTCTTTGTAAATCTGCTAAACGCATGTTACCACCCATTAAATTATATGTTGAAAAAAATAGGTCAACGACAAAGTTTTCCTATTTTATTAATCTTCTAACATGATTCATAGCACTTTTTTCTAATCTTGATACTTGAGCTTGACTAATCCCTAAACTTTGTGCAATTTCCATTTGTGTTTTTCCAACAATAAATCGTTCCATTAAAATGTTTTTCTCTCGATCTTTTAGCTTATGTATTGCTTTATTCATAGAAATCAGCATATCTTTATCTTTATTTTTTTCCTTTTTATCAGCTAGCTGATCTAATAAATAAATGGTATCTCCTCCATCATTATAAATTGGTTCAAAAATACTCATTGGTTCTCTTAATGAATCAAGTGCATAAGAAATCTGAAATTCTTCAATTTGTAATGCTGATGCAATTTCACCATAATTTGGCTCTTTTCCATTTTTTAATGTATATTCTTCTTTGTATTTTAGTATCTGATAAGCAATATCTTTTACACTTCTACTTACTCGCACACTGGTATTATCACGAATGTAACGTTTGATTTCTCCTAAAATTAATGGGATCGCATAAGTACTTAATTTTAAATTATAAGATAAATCAAAATTATCGATTGCTTTAATAAGACCAATTACTCCAACTTGAAATAAATCATCTAAATTGTGCTTTGAATTATTAAATTTTTTTAAAACACTTAAAACTAATTTTAAATTTCCATTGATTAGATCTTCTTTAGCTTGTAAATCTCCATTTTGATATTTTTGAAATAATTCTATCATTTCGTCATTTTTTAATACTTTAATAAGGTTGGTATTAATTCCTGTTATTTCTACTTTATATTTTGACATAAACTACCCCTTTCACTTTTTTATTGAGTAAAAAGAATAAATTCTATTCAAAATTTCAAAAAAAAATAGAAAATTTTGCTTTTTCTATTTCATTTTATATTGTTTTATTACTAAAATTTATTTTTCAAAAAATCTCTATATTTTTGAAATTCTAGATTATCAGGTGTAATTTGTAACACAAAATTAATTTTTCCTAGGAGTTGTTCTTTTGTTATAAAAGACTTTTCTTTCTTTTGATATTGATAAAAAGATTCTATACCATATTTTTTTATATAATACATCTTTTGCCTGATTTCTCTTCGATATTTTTTTGAAACATTCATTTTTTCATTAATTACAATTCCTGTTACTACTTGCCTATTATGAGATTTTAAAATGCGAATCTTTTTTTCATTTAAACAAAAATGTCTTTTCTGTAATTCTTTTCTAACAAAATGAATGATTTCTTTTGGATTAAAACTTCCAGAAAAAGTTAAATCATCTGCATATCTTGTATAATCAACTTGTAAAAGATCACAAAAATGCGCTACTTCATAGTCAAAATCACGTAAAATAAGATTTGAAATTTTTGGAGAAGTGGGAGATCCTTGAGGAAGTTTATTATCTAATGTACAAAGATTAGTAAGCAATACCCGAATTGGTTCTGGATAAATGGAAGGAAGAAACACAATTTCGTATACCATAGAAGAAGTAATGGAATGAAAAAAATCTTTTATATCTAATTTTAAAATAATTTCTTTATTCATATGAATGGATACGTTTTCTTTTAATGATATTCCATTTTGAAAAGCTTTGGCATAAGGGGATATTTTTCTTTCATTTAAAATATTTTGCATGATTTTCTTTTGAATCCATTTTAAATTTTTTAAGGGTTCTTCTATCATTCTTTTGGTACCATCTCTTTTTGGAATCCAAAATATTTTATAATTATTATGAATATTATTGCTAATACTATACAATCGTTTTAGACTATCTTTTTTCTTTTTTGAATCAATTAATTGATTTGAGAGTAAGTATTCTTCCATATTCTCTTTTGTAAAATATTTCCACATACTTACTCTCCTTTTGCAATGCAATATATAAAAGTGCGAAAATGTACGGACCCACGTTAGTGGTTCTACGAGAATCGTAGTATTGTACTTTGAAGCAATTTTATTTTTTCATTTTATTATTTTAGAACCTTAGCGACTCGCTAAAGTAGATTTTTCTTTTGCCATTGCAACTTTATTATACAATAAAATAAAATCAAAAAAAATATAGAATAAGCATTTCTATATTTTCATTAAATTTTTTAAATTTTTTATTACTTTTTTTTCAATTCTAGAAATGTATGATTGACTAATTCCTAACATTTCTGCTACTTCTTTTTGTGTGTACTCTTCGGTATTATTTAATCCATAACGTAATACCATAATTTGTTTATCACGTTCTTTTAGTTTGTTAATTTCTTTTGATAATAAAGATCTTTCCATTCCTCTTTCAAATTCTTTACTTACTAAATCATCTTCAGTTCCTAAGATATCTTCTAAGTGCAGTTCATTTCCTTCCGCATCATAATTTAGAGCATCTTCAAAAGAAATTTCTCCTCTTCTTTTTTTATTTTTTCTTAAAAACATTAAAATTTCATTAGCAATACATCGAGATGCATATGTAGCTAGTTTTATATTTTTATCTATTTTATAAGTATTAATTCCTTTTATCAAACCAATGGATCCAATACTTACTAAATCTTCGACATCATATCCTGTATTTTCATATTTTTTTGCTAAAAATACAACCAGTCTTAAATTATGTTCGATGAGTATATTTCTAGCTTCTTCATCTCCTTGACTTACTTTAATTAAACATTCTAATTCTTTTTCTTTACTTAAAGGTGGTGGTAATTTATCGGTACTACCTACAAAGAAACATTCACTATATTTTTGTCTTAACCACTCTAATATTTTTTTTAACATGGTAAATCCTCCAAACATTTTGAATTTAAAATACAACTAATTCCATCAATGTGAAATTTTTCTTCACTAATTCCAATTAAATAATTTTTGGAACTCACTCCATTTATTTCAACGCATTTTGGTGAAATACATTTTAATAATCCTTTGTGATTTAAAGCATGATATGGTACGAATATAGGACTTTTAATTTTAACTTGTTTTAATGATTCTTTTTCGACTAAGATAATTGCTTTATTGGTGATAGGATCCACTAATTTATTGCCCGTATCCAAAAAAGCATTTAACTCGATTTTTTTTTCATTTTTAAATGTCACTATTAATTTATAATAATGAGCATACTGACTTTTTAATTTTTTTTGACTTCTTATATATATATATAAAATAATTGGTGAAATTATGATTAAAAATAAAAAATTAATGGATAACCCTTTATGAAAAAACACAATCCCTTCTTGCTTATAACTAAATTCTAAATTTAGGTAATATAAAAAGCCTCCTAAAATTGTTCCAGTCATATAAAAATAGGTCATATTTTGAATCGTATACTTCGGTGAATGAAAACCAAAAGTGATAATACATATTAAAAAACTTACTATTATTTTAAAAAGAAATAATAATAGAGATGGAATTGGTAAAAATAAAAATAATAATGTAATACTACCAACGAAGGAACCAAATAACATCTTTTTCATGGATGTGTTTCTTTTTAAAGTAAGATTTACAGTTAGTAACAAAAGAAAATCCATAGCAAAGTTTAAAAATGCTACTAAATCTACATAGATTGTCATATTATCACCAGATTAATTATAAATAATCTAAATTGGATATTATGTCGTTTTAATGAAAAAGTTCTTAAGAAATTCTTAAGAACGAAATTTTAATATGAATATTTTTGTTAATTTCTAGTATCCTATTACTTTCACTGTAACAGAATGCCCTTCGGTTATTCCACCATCATAAATTCCTATTGTGACAGTATTACCACTTACGGTAACATTATATTGAAGACTACTTTTTGATACAGAAACAGAACTAAGAAAACATCTTGTAAATTGACTAAATGTATGCGAAACAGTATGATATCCTTGACCAGCATTGTTACCAGCATTTGTAAAAGTATATGATACTTCTCTAAATGTTGGTGCTGTTTTAATATTACTTATTTTTTCTGCCATGGTTTCAAATGTATCTTCTGGACTTGTATTGACTCCTTTTTGTGTAATAGCATTGGCAATGGCTTGTTTTCCTTCTTCGATATTTTCTACTACTGGATAAACAAATTCATTATTTTCTTTAAAATTAATACTACATTTTGTTCTTGTAATATTGAAATTCGTTATTTCTGGTTTCCATTCTTGATAATTCCAAGAACCTATCGCATCATTATTACAGTTCACTTCTACTTCATATTTTTGATTCTCATTCTTTTCTGGAACTTGATCTATTGTTGTTTTATTTTGTTCCATGTCTTCTCTTGTTAATGAAAGCATGAGATCATAATTTTGTTCTGGAATGCTTCCTTTTATAATATTAAACTCTTCTTTTTCTTCAAACAATGCAAAACTTCGATATAGAAAAATAATTGCTAATAATAGAATGAAAACAATACTTCCAATTAGCATTATCTTTATTTTTAAATTTTCTTCTTTAAAACTTTTTAACTTCATAAAAAACACCTTTATTTTAGTTTAAAGGTATTTTTTCATTTGCTCTTTTTTGTAACATTATTTTTATCTATTTTCTTTTTATATTAATAAGTATAAATATCTATAATGGCATCAGAAAGATACCATCTTGCATCCGCACAACCGCTATTAGAAAATCTAATGCCATTAACAGTAACTGTATTTGATGTTGCACGGAATGCTAAAAATATCAAGCCAGCATAGTTGGCATTTCCTTGGCCTAAAGTAAATTTTTTCATTAATGTACCACCACTTAAAGTAATATTTCCTGCAGCATAATCTCCGCTAGTCCAACCACAGCCGCTATTACTACTTTGAAGTCGGAAAACTAATACATAATAATGTCCATTTGATAAATTGTAGCTTTTTGATATTTGCTGACTATAGCTATAATTAGAATTAAAAACAGAGATGCCCCACCCATTCATACCAATATTAGGTGTAGTTTTAATATTTTTGATATTATTTGCCATTTGATTTAGTGTAGCTTCAGCACTAGTATTAACTCCTTTTTGTGTAATTGCATTAGCAATGGCTTGTTTTCCTTCTTCTATATTTTCTACTACTGGATAAATATAATCATTATTTTCTTTAAAATTAATACTACATTTTGTTCTTGTACTATTGAAATTCGTTATTTCTGGTTTCCATTCTTGATAATCCCAAGAACCTATCGCATCATTATTACAGTTCACTTCTACTTCATATTTTTGATTCTCATTCTTTTCTGGAACTTGATCTATTGTTGTTTTATTTTGTTCCTTGTCTTCTCTTGTTAATGAAAGCATAAGATCATAATTTTGTTCAGGAATACTTCCTTTTATAATATTAAATTCTTCTTTTTCTTCATACAATGCAAAGCTTCGATATAGAAAAATAATGGTTAATAATAGAATGAAAACAATACTTCCAACTATCATTATCTTTATCTTTAAATTTTCTTCTTTAAAACTTTTTAACTTCATAAAAAACCTCTTTATTTTAGTTTAAAGGTATTTGTTTCATTTGTCTTTTTTTTAACATTATTTTTATTTGTTTTTATGTTACGTTATAACATTTTTTTCTAATATTTCTTTTCTATAATTATAAAAATGATAACAAATCCATATTTTAAATTTTAATTTTTATTCATTATTCTTTCATAAAAAATAATCAAAAAAAAGCTGACATTTATTTTTGTCAACAATTTTTCCAAAACTATTTTAATGAATCATTTTTAAAATTCGTCGTCTCTATTTCTTAAGAAAGATGGAATGTCATATTCATTATCAATCCCACTACTTTTTCTTCTTTTTGGCAGTCCTTCTTCTACTTCAGAAGATCCATTTTTTCCATCAAATCCTGTTGCAATAACGGTTACAATAACTTCATCACTTAAATTAGAATTTTGAATAGCACCAAAGACAATGTTAATTTCACTATTGGCTGCTTCTCTTACCGTTTCAACTGCATCTTCAATTTCAAATAATGTAAGTGAATCTCCTCCTGTAATATTGATAATTGCATCAGTTGCGCCATCAATTGTCGTTTCCAATAGTGCACTGGATACTGCTTGATGAGCTGCGTCAATAGCACGATTTTCACCAACACCCATTCCAATTCCAATTAGGGCAGTTCCACTATTTTCCATTACTGTTTTAACATCAGCAAAGTCTAAGTTGATTACTCCTGTTACAGCAATTAAATCAGAAATAGATTGAACTCCACGATGTAATACATTGTCTACTTCTTTAAATGCATCTTGAAAACTAGTTGTTTTATCGATAATATCTCTTAATCGATCATTTGGAATAATAATTAATGTATCTACATGCTTTTTCAATTCTTCTAACCCAATTAAAGCATTTTCCATTCTTTTATTTCCTTCAAAACGGAACGGTTTGGTTACAATTCCAACTGTAAGAGCTCCTGATTCTTGAGAAATTTCTGCAATGACTGGAGCGGATCCAGTACCAGTTCCTCCTCCAAGTCCACAAGCAATAAATACCATATCAGCACCTTTTACTGCTTCTTCAATTTGAGCTTTGCTTTCTAATGCTGCTTCTCTACCGATTTCTGGATTTGAACCTGCACCACGTCCACCTGTAATATTTTCTCCGATTTGGATTTTCTTTTGAGCTTTTGATGCATTTAATACTTGTAAATCAGTATTTACTACATAAAATTCTACTCCTTGAACTCCCTCTTCTATCATGCGGTTTACAGCGTTACATCCTCCACCACCACAACCAAATACTTTAATTTTTGCGATTGGGTCTATTTTTAATCCGTCCATAAAAACTCCTCCTTAATTGTCAAAAAAGTAACCAAACAATTTTCCTAATATGGAATTGTCAGAAAAATTAATTTTACGCCCTAAGCTACTTAATTCTTCCTGTTCTTCCAATGTGTAAATTGAAAATTCTTTATTTCTTAAACGCATTTTATTTTCATAATATTTAATAAATCCTACAGCTGCTGAATATTTATTATTTCTAGCACCTACGTAATTTAAAGAAGCTATTTTTGCACTGTGACCAAAGACTTCTTCTAGTATTAATGAGAAATCTGTCATCTCCGTCAAGCCTCCCGTTATTATTATATAATGAATTTCTTTCTTTGTTAAGAGGTTAATTTGTT
>CAOJNP010000010.1 GCA_948439995.1 uncultured Erysipelotrichaceae bacterium
TAGTGTCTTATAACACTAATATTATCATATTTTCTTATTTAAATTAACAATTTATTACTATTTTTAACATCAATGCACATTTCGTTTTTTTTAATCAATATTGGAATCTAATTTATGGAATAAATAACGAATCAAAGAATTTAATTTATCAAAAATATACATGGAACAAATATATAAAACGATAAAAATTAATAATGTTTCAGCTGTTAGTTCGGATATATTAAAAAATTCATAATGAAAAATAGAACAATAAATAAATCCAAATAATAAACAACAATAAAAAATTGTTCTTAAAAAGTGAAAAGGCTTACAAATACGGTACAAAAAAATAAATCCAGTCGTTGCAGTTAAAAATACCGACAATGTGCTTGATAAAGCATAAGATAAATGAAATGTTTCTTTAAAAGCAGTAATCAAAATAATATTAATAACTACAGTTAACGAAACTGGTAAAGATTTACTAATAATTTTTAGTAAAAAATTACCTGTTACTAAATCATGATTTGGCTCTAAGGCTAGAATAAAAGATGGAATTCCAATCGTAAACCCAGTAATTAATGTTAACTGAATTGGAACAAAAAAATATTTTGTAGAAACACCAATACTAAATAAAATCAATAAAATTGTATAAATTGTTTTAACTAGTAATAAAGATGAAGATCTCTCAATATTATTAATGGTTCTACGACCCTCCGCAACCACTTTTGGTAAAGAATCAAAATTAGAATCTAAAAGAACCAATTGACTTACATTTCTTGCTGATTCACTGCCACTTGCTAAAGCAATTCCACAATCACTCGTTTTCAAAGCTAAAACATCGTTTACACCATCTCCAGTCATTGCAACAGTATGTCCAAGTTCTTGTAAATAAGAAACAATTAATTTTTTTTGTTTTGGACTCACTCTGCCAAATACATCATAATCACTAATCACATCATATAATTCTTCATCCGATAATTTTGAAACATCGATTCCTGCTACTTCAGATAAACCACATTTTTTAGCAATATTTAAAACCGTATCAACATTATCACCAGAAATGATTTTTACGTTTACTCCTTGATTTTGAAAATAAGTAATCGTACGATTAGCTTCTGGTCTGATCACATCTTCTATCAATAAATAAGCATAAGCTTCTAATTGTGGTATTTTTTTTGTCATTTTCGATTTTGTAAAACCTAGAATCAATACACGATATTCTTTTTGATAATCTTGAATTATTTCTTGAATAGATTGATCATTTGGAAATAAAATTTCAGGAGCCCCTAAATAGTAAGTTCCTTCTTGATCAAATTGCATTGCAGAAAACTTTCTAGAACTAGAAAAAGGAATGGCGCTCATAAGTTTCCAGTTACTTTCTTTTCCATAAAAATCCTTTAAAGATTGCATTGTTGAATTTTCATCTTTGGAATAACTGGCAATTGCTTTTAAAATAGTATCTATTTTCTTTTTCTTTTGTTTAGAAAAAGGAACTACTTTTTTTAATGCCATTTTTCCTTCTGTCAAAGTTCCAGTTTTATCTAAACAAATAACATCGACACGAGCAAGCGTTTCGATTGAATGAAGTTGTTGAACCAAAACTTTATACTTTCCAAGACGAATCACACTTACAGCCATAACCGAACTAGTTAACAAAACCAATCCTTCTGGAATCATACCAATTAAGGCTGCTACCGTTGCAAAAATAGATTCTGTTACATTGTAATTGGTTGCATTTAATTGACTAAAATACATGATTATTCCAATAGGAATAATAAAGAAAGAAATGATTCTTAACAATTTTTCAAAAGAATCCATAATAATAGAATTTGCTTTTTTCATATACTTAGCACCATTAGAAATGGTAGAAACATAATTATCCTTTCCAATATGCTCTACTTGTGCATAAATTTCACCACTTACAATAAAACTTCCACTTAAAATCATATCTCCTTTTTTTTTCGTTACAGCATCACTTTCTCCTGTAATAAAAGATTCATTTACTTCTACTTCTCCATCCAAAATAATAGAATCACAAACTACTTGATTTCCTGTACTGAAAAAAATAATATCATCTAATACTACATCTTCCATACTTACTTCTATTTTTTCAGATTCTCTTATTACTTTTACTTTTGTTTCAGATAATAAAGATAACCGATCAATTATTTTTTTTGAAATAATTTCCTCTACAATACTAATAATAGTATTAACAAAAATAACTCCCATAAACAAACAATTTTTCAAACCTTGAAATAATTGTCCACTAATGATTCCAGCAGTAAAAACAGCTGCACCCAAACAAATATTTAAAAAATTAAAATAAGTAAAAAAATTGGAAACAATAATTTCTTTCATTGTTTTGGTTTTAGGTTGATCATCATAATTATTTAATCCTAATTCCAATCGATTCTTTACTTGTTCTTTTGTAAGCCCTACTTTCACTTCAGGTGTGAATCTTTTTATTTCTTTCATGTCCCACCAACTTTTATTTATTATATCATTATTACAACAAGATAAACATGACATTTTTGTAAGATATGTAGAATTATTTTTTCAAAAAATAATGTTATAAAACCCAATTTATATAATTTTATTTTTACCATAACTTTGGTGATTAAAATGAAGTATCTAACTCAATATCGAATGGTTTTTTTAAAAAAAGATGGTACTTTTATTCCTTATCCCATGGTACTTGGAGACAATCATTTTTTAATCATCACAGATTATTGTCAAAAAGAGAAATATTTTTATCCAAGTATTGAAACCATCAACAAAAACAATGATATTATCTTTTATCATGCCAATAATGGAATTATCTTAGCTTACTTACCTTCTTCCCTTACGGAAGAACAATATTATGCATTAGATTTACTAACATTATATATGGATGATATAAAATACATGGAAGCTCGCATTATGGGTCAAAAAAAGGATTTTCTAATTCAAGAAAACATTGGGGAAAATTTTTCGAAAGAAGTAATTCAATTTTATTTTGCCAAAAATAAAAAAAGATAAACAATGGTTAAACTCCAATAGGATATCCTTTTTTCTTTAAAATTATTTTTCTAATAAAATCGATTGGAATTACACTCATAGATAACAAAAGAACTAAAAGAAATTCAAAAGCTGTTAAACCATAAGTTCGGAAAAGATCTCCACCATGATAAATTAAATAACATTGTACTGTACAAATAAATATAATTGTAATAATAAAGACTATATTTTTCTTTAAGTGTGCAAACAAATTAAGTCGATAGGTTCTTGCATTAAATGCATTACAAACTCCAATAAAAATAAAGAGTGCAAAATAAGCTGTCATAAAATATCGATAATTTTCACCAATACGAACTAATTGTTTAAAAATAGGAGCTTTTAAAAAGAAAAGACATAGAAGTGCAGAATAAATTCCAGTAAATACAATTTGGGTATACATATACTTATTCATAATTGGTTCATTCTTCGGCTTAGGACTTTCTTTCATTGTTTCCATTAAAGCAGGTTCAAAGGAAAAAGCAAGTCCTGCAAACGTATCCATAATCATATTAATCCATAACATTTGAATAATCGTAATGGGTGTATTTACACCAATAAAAGGACCTACAATTGATAAAAAAAGAGCACTCATATTACAAGTCAATTGATAAATAATAAATTTTCGAATACTTTTAAATATGGTTCTTCCATATAAAATCGCTTTACTAATCGATAAAATATTATCATCTAAAATTACAATATCACTTGCTTCTTTACTAACTTCTGTTCCACTTCCCATTGCAAATCCAACATTAGCTTTCTTTAAAGCAGGTGCATCATTTACTCCATCTCCTGTCATTCCAACAATTTGATCCATATTTTGTAAAATTTTAACCAATCTACTTTTATCTTGAGGAAGAGCTCTTGCCACTACTCGAAGTCTTGGAATAAATGTTTCAATCTGTTCATTCGTATACATAGAAAGTTCATTGCTAGTTAAAACAAGTTCTTCTTTTTTAGTTAGCAATCCACATTCTTTGGCTATACTTCTTGCTGTATCTGGATGATCACCTGTAATCATAATAACACCAATGCCAGCATCTTTAATATGTCCAATTCCTTCTTTTGCTTCCTCTCTTAATTCATCTTTAATACAAACAAGACCTATAAAAACCAAATCACGAAAATTCTCTTGAAATGTATCTTTTTGATAAGCAAGCAAAAGAAGACGATTTCCTGATTTTGTTAAACGATCAATCTCTTCTTCCATTCCTGTTTTATGAGCAAAATATCGTTCTTCTCCTAGTTCATTTAAATATCTTGTACACTTTGATAATAATTTTTCACAAGCGCCCTTATAATAAGTAATGTTTCTCCCATTTTCATATGTCGTTACTGCCGAATATTTTACTTTACTATCAAAAGGAACTCTTTTAACGACTTCTAAAGTAAGTGGATGTTTTTTTACAAAAGATAACAAACTACGATCGGTTGAATTTCCACCGATTACTTCTTGTTTGTCATTATACATAGAAGAATTATTGAAAACAATGGAACGATAAAACACATCATAATATGTTTTATTTTTAGCAATTTCTTTTTCACAAGAATAGTGCTTTAAATTTGCATCAATAATATTTGTTACTTCCAATTTTCCTTTTGTTAAAGTTCCAGTTTTATCTGTTAATAAATAATTTAAACTCCCTGTTGTTTCAATTCCAACCAGTTTTCTTACTAAAACATGATCTTTTAACATTCTACGCATATTACTAGATAATACTAAAGTAATCATCATAGGAAGTCCTTCTGGAACTGCAACAACAATAATGGTTACACTAAGCGTTAAAGCATAAATAATATGATCCATCATAACTTGAAAATTAGTAATCGTTTCTATTATTTTTGTTCCATCAAAATGATTTTGCAAAACGATAACAGAAAAAAGATAAGAACATGTTACAAAAAAAGCTCCAATATATCCTATCTTACTTATAATCCCTGCAAGACCACGTAATCTTAACTTTAAAGGACTCTCTGGCTCACTTTCTTGAACTTCTTTTGCTAAGTTTCCATAAAAAGTTTGATTTCCAACTTTAGTAACATGCATTTTTGCCTCTCCAGAATAAACAACTGTTCCTCGAAACACTTCATTTTTATTTGTAATATGATTAGAAAAAGAAGCAAATTTTGATACTTCTTTACTTTCTCCATTCAATGATGATTCATCTACGCTTAAATTTCCTTCAATCAAATAACCATCTGCAGGGATTTTATCACCACTTAATAATAAAATAATATCGTTTACTACCACATCATCAATAGAAATTTCTTGAATTTTACCATCACGCAATACTTTTACAACAATTTTAGAAGATTCCTCTTGAAGACGTTCAAAAGCTGCTTCACTACCATATTCACTAATCGTTGAAATAAAAGTAGCTAAAAAAACAGCAATTAAAATTCCTATGGTTTCAAACCAATCAAAATTTCGAAATAAAAAAACAACCTTAATTGCTAAAGCAATTAATAAAATTTTAATTATGGGATCACCTAAAGATTCTAAAAGAAGTTTACCAAATCCACGACCTTTAACCTTACTAATTTCATTACTACCATATTGTTTACGATTAAGTACGACATCTTCACTACTTAAACCATTTCGATTCATAAAGTTGTTTTTCCTCCTCGTTAAATTATATGAGAAGGAAAATCTTTTAGCACAAAAAGAAAAAGAGAAACAAGTAATTATGTATGAATATTATTCGTTACTAACAATAATAAATGGATTATCATAACTTCCACTTCCCCTTACAATTTTTAAATCTTTAGATAAATAAATGGTAGGACGAACAGTATTAAAAGAGCAATCGGGTCCACATCCAGCATGTACACCTTGCACATATCCATCTTCTCCATATATATAAAATGCAAAGGTTGCTCGTTCTGAATTGGTAGCTGGATTCATTAGCCACTGACTCTGATTTGTATAAATCCAATTATTTTCATAACATTCTTTTTCTTCTTTCCATTGATATAAAGGAATACTAAGACAAAAATTTCGATCACTATTTTCTCCACCAATGGTAGCATATCCATAATCACTTGGATGCATTAATCCAACCTTTCCTTGCCAAGTAAAAGTTCTTAAAACCGTATCATTACACCCTGTACTACTAGAACTACATATTTTTCCAGTATTTTTACTTCTTTCAAAAGAATAAAATTGACTTGTTGTAATCGAAGTGTTTGATACAGAACCATTTGAACCAGTATTCCATGTGATCAAATCAATCATATTTTTAGATGTTTCACTTAACCCTTTTTCAGAAAAATCACAAGCTTGTGTAACATTGCCTCTATCAATAAAACAAAAACCACTTGTTCGATGATAATAAGGACCTTCATTTAATAATTGCTTAACTTTAGATTGACTCCATTCATTAACTCCAATCCCCCAATTTATTTCATTTCTCGTACTATCCCAAACATAATTTCCAATACTTTCATTACGAACTAATTTTACTCGTTTTCCTTCTGGAGTATTTAAAAGACCAATTATCCTCCATAATTCATCATTAAATAAAATATAATTATTGGGATTGGGACCAGCAAAACGTAATTCTGATTCTTTAAAAAGTTGAATCATTGTCGGGTCATTTGTATAAGTAATATTTGCTTCATCATGAGTAACTTCATAAATACCACTACCATTCGTTACAATATCTATACTTTTCATTTTATCAATCAATAAGATTGGTTTAGAAAACAAAAACATACATTTCGTGTTTATATTAGTTAAATTATAAATAACTGGCCCCCATGTTTCATAATCCCATGATCCACTAGCTCCATTATTACAACTGATACTTACTTCATAATTATGATCATTTGGTATCGTATTACTTTGAGTTCGATTTCCATTTTCATCTTCTACTTAAAAAGAAAGCATCAAATCATAATTTTGATTGGGCACAGATCCTTTAATCACATCAAATTCTTGCTTTTCTTCAAACAAGGCAAAACTTCGATATACTACAATTACTGTGATTAATATAAATAAAACAATACTTCCAATTATGATTCCTTTTTGTTTTGGATTTTTTTCTTGAAATTTCTCTAATTTCATACATGACACCTCTTGGTTATTATGGCTAGAATGAAAAGAATTATTTACACTCTAGTTTATAACATTAAGTATATCATATTTATTATTATAGATGAGAATTTCTTTTTATTTGCAATATTTAAAAATCAAAAAAAACTAGATAAACTAGTTTCTTATACTAAACATGATATATTTTTGATTTTTTACGAGTTACTAAATAGAAAGCACCAGCGATTCCAATACCTCCAAGAACAACTACATATGGAATGAAGCTTCCTGTTTGAGGATTTTCTGGAGTACATTCTTTGTCATATTGTTCTTTTGAACATTCTTCTGCATTTTTACAATAATACTTTCCATTATTTACAGTACAAACTGATGGTTCTTCTGTAGAAGAAGTATTTGTAAATTGAATACTACATTCTTGAGCTACATCATTAACTTTATAAGTTATACCAGCAACCAATACAGTATTTCCAGCATTTACTCCATTACGTGTTGAAAATTCAAACGTAATATCATTACCACTTTGTGATGGTGATTTCATACTCCATCCATTTAATTCTTCATAAGAATCATATGTCATGTTATTTAAAGTAGCATCTACTTTAAATGACTTTGCTGTTCCACTGGTAACACGAATACCAATATAACAAGTTGCATATTTTCCATCACTAGTTTTTGGACAAGTGATAGAAGCTCCATTTAGAGTTGTTTTACTCATGCTCTCATCTTCAGAACCGAATACAGTTCCTGCAAAATCCGCTGCGCGTACGCTCATTGGAATCATAACAAGCATAAGTGCTACAGCCAAACTAAGCATTTTCTTTTTCATAATATAAACCTCTTTTCAATTTTCTAAACTTATTATGGACTCATTATATCATAAAAATACAACATTTCTACACTTTTTTTACTTTTTTTACATTTTAAGTATTAATTTATGATATGATATGAATAATAAAAATGGAAAAAGGCTGGTGATTTATGAAAAAAGTATTAATTAATATTGAAAATAATAATTTACAAATCTCTTTCAAAAATCACACCAAAATGCGAGAAGACCTAATCAACACCAACATTTTAAGTAACAGTGAACTTTTATTTGGAGTGGATTACCTTCATAACAATGAGAAAATCGTTTCTATTTTTTTAAAAGAACTTTGCGAAATAAAAAAGCTTACTTGCATAACCTTTGATAATAACGAACTAGCCTTGATTTTGTTACCTTTATTAAAAAATAATAATATGATCAAAGAAGTTTATATTAAAAGTGACGAAACTCTTACCTATGCCATCTGTGAAAAATTAATGGAATCAAAATACATTGAATCTATCAATTGTTATAATATTCCTGCATTTTTAATTGAAATGCTAGATCAAGATTATATAAAAGTAGAAACAAGAAGTGAATTTTTTTATATAAGTAATTTCATGCAAGAAAATGGATTAGTACAATATTCAAAAATGTATTATAAAACGACCGTGAGAATAAAAATACCTCTAACGGAAGAAGATAAAAGTGATTTTACAACATTTACGAAAATTAATCGCTATTTAAAAAACATCAAAATAGAAAACTTCTCAAATAAAGATATTGAATTTATATTAAAAACAGTAAAAGAAAACCATTTGAAAAATGTAACAATTCATATTCCAGGAAACAATATTAAAGAAAAACAAATAGAATTTTTAAAAAATGAAAATAAAAAATGGAATAAATTTCATTTAAAATGTAAATTATCGTATTCCGATGATTATTTAAAAGAAAATATTTTTAAACAAATGATATTAAATACAATTAAGATTTGTGGATTAATTATTATTATTCTAGTCGGTTCGGTAATTGCTTTTGTAGGAACTAGAAATTATTTTTCCATGAAAAAAGTAGATTTAATTCAAGAAAATGTGCAAAATACGATTCATAAAGCAACTCAAACAGGAGAATTAGAAATTATACCAGATAATGATTATATTATTAAAAATAATTACATCGCATCTTTATTATCTATTAATGAAGATGTAGTTGGTTGGTTAAAAGTAAATAATACTAATGTAGATTATCCAGTTGTAAAAGGCCCTGATAATGAATTTTATTTAAATAAAAATTTATATAAAGAAAAAGATGAAAATGGTTGGATTTATATGGATTATCGAAATAGCGATAAAGAATTAAAACAAAATACCATTATTTATGGCCATAATATGTATTATAGTGGTGTCATGTTTGGTACCCTTAGTAAAGCATCTTATAAAAGTTGGTATACCAAAGAAGAAAATTTAACCATTTCTTTTAATACCATGTATGAAACGATGGATTGGCAAATATTCTCTATTTATCATGTCAATAAAACCAATGATTATCTTGTCACCGATTTTGCCAATGAAACAGACTTTTTTAATTATATTACCATGGTGAAAAAAAGAAGCTTTCGCGACTTTGGAGTTGAGATCAAAGAAACGGATAAAATTTTAACATTGTCCACTTGTACTGGTGATAATGAAAGATTAGTAATTCATGCTAAGAAAAAAGAAACAGAAGAAGTTATCGATGAAATAAAAGAAAACAATGAGAATTTAGAACAAACAAAAGAAGAAAATCCAATTTAAGATTTTCTTTTTTTCTCATGCTCTTCAATATAAAGTAAATTTTGTTTGATTCGATCATCTTTTGGATTCATTTTATTCGCTTGTTTGACATATAAATAAGACTCTTCATAGTACCCTAATTCAAACGAAACAAGACTTAACAAATCATAAATATGTTCATTCCACGCAAATACTTCATTAATATAACTATCACTTTTTTCTTTAATACTTAACGCTTTTTTTAAAAGCTCATAGCTTTCTAAAAAACGATGTTGTTCATAATAAAGTTCTGCTAGTTCCAAATAACCTTCTCGTAAATAAGGTGCTTCTGATATTGCTTTTTGATACCACATTTCACATTCTTGAAAATACATTTTAGCATAATAACTTCTAGCTATAAAACGCATCGAAGCACATCTTTCATCTTTCCAAGTAGCACGATTTAAATTCAAATGGTTATGAAGAGTCCTAATACAATCATCCCATTTTTGATAAAACATATATTCTCTACCTAAATAATGCATATTTCGATCATCTTCTGGATCTTCTTCCACACTCATTTCTAAAAGTGGCAAATAAGAGCCTCTGGATTTTGTTTCATCAGGATGATGATCTACTACAATTTCATTCGTAATCATTTCTTTTTCTTGAAAACCTTCTTCACAGATTAAAACTTCATGAACAGGATGCTTCCAAGTATAACCATATCGTGAATGAATTTTATTAATATGAAAAGTAGTAGCAGGATTACCAAACTCATCAAAACTCCAATGATATAAATATTTTAAACGTGTTAAATGATTTTTCTGCCATAATTCTTCTAGTTTTTTACGCCAACCTTTTTGAAACACTTCATCCAAATCAGCACAAATACAAATATCTGCATCGCTAGGAACCATTTCTAAAGATAAATTTCTTGCAACATCAAATCGCCATGGTTTTATTTCTTTCGTGGTGACATGAACTTGATTCTTTTTTAATAAAGAAACGGTATCATCACTAGAACCCGTATCTAAAACATATATTTCATCTGCTTCTTTCATTGCTTCTACAAAACGATTTACAAATTTACTTTCATTTTTCGAAATAGCATAAACACAAACTTTTAACTTTTTCATGAATACCTCCTTCTCTATTTTATGAAAATGATATAAATTGGAATAGAAAAGAATCCCAAAAAAAAAATTCTAGTTAAACTAGAATTCTATCGATTTTTACATGTAAATCCTTGTTCTGATTGAAATTGTTTGAAATCCATATAATCTGTTGGAACAGATGAAACATTAAACTCTGTAGGTAAATCTTCTAAAATTTCTGTAATCGTGATGATATATTCTTGATCATCAAAAGAAACTTTTTGATTTTCATTTGTTTCATATTTGGATTTGGCATTCAAATAATCTTCTTCTACATCAAAAATATACTCTGATTTTTTTTCTGAAGTAACTAATTCATCAAGATTATTTATTCCATAAGAATAAGTAACGTCCACATTTGCATGTAATTCTTCATCTGGTGTTGTAGCCTTTGTACAATACATATTTTTTACAGGGGCATTTAAATTCACAATTAATGTTAGTTCTACAATTTTTTGATTATCATAATCATCAGACACAACTAAATTTAATTTATGTTCCCCTTCTGAAGCAACAAGAGTATCTAAATTAATAGAAGAATCCTCTAATTCATAAGAACAATTGGATACATCACTACAAGAAACAACAAAATCATCTAATGTTATTTTAACTCCAGGAAGCACTTTTAATTCTTTTACCACAATATTCGGAGCACTAGTATCTTTTATAATAACTTCTCCAGAACGAGTAGTACTTCCACAGGTGATTTGATATTGATAAGATCCAATTTGATTTGTGTCAACTTCAGAGACATCTATTTTACAAGAAGAAATATCAAACCCCTGTATCTTAGCATAATCATTTACATTATCAGATAACTCTTTTCCTAATTCCATTACTAGTTCTTCTTTTGGAGTAATTGAACCAGAAGCCTTTTTATTGCCAGCAAGATTTAAAATAAAATAGATTCCCGCTCCAATAAGAGATATTAAAACGATAGCTATAATCAATATAGTTGTTTTAGATAAACCTTTTTTCTCTTTCTTATTAGAATCATTTGGTACAGAAAAATTATTCATACTAGGAGGAGTTGGTACAGTTTGAATAATATGATTATTGCCAACATTATTCATATTTTCAGTAATATTCACTCCAGCAAAAAAATTAGAATTTGCATTTTGATTATTAAAATTTTCCACATTGGGATTCATAGCACCAGGATTGGTTTCTTCAGATTGATTTAAAAATGGATTATCCATAACTGGGGTATTAAAATTCATTTGTGGTGGAACAGAATGATTATTTTGTAAGTTTTCAACACCTTGTATAGAATTCATAAACGGATTGGAATTCATCTGATCTTCAGAAGAAAAATTAGAATTCACAATCGAATTATTTCCTTCATTTTGAGGACGATTCATGTCGGAATCAGAATTAAAATCCATTCGATTAGAACTTTGAAAATTTGGACTTGTAGCATTCATTTGTGATGGATTCACTAAAAAAGGATTATCATTTTCTTGATTCATAGAAGAATCTTGAGAATGAAAAGGATTAGAAAAATCCAAATTCTCTTTATTGTCTAATTCTGTTGTAAGAAGAGAATCAATATTTTGATTTTGAGTTACTGAATCCATCACTTGATTATTAGTGTCTACAGTTGTCATTTCGGTGGAATTTAAATTTCCTAAACTCATCTCTTGTAAATTATCATTTACTGTAGAACTAGGTTCATTTTCACTTCCTAAATTAGGAGTTACTCCATTTTGATTTTGCAGTTCGTTATTTCCCCCATTTAAGCTTGTATCATTATTCTTCATAATTCTACCCCTTTACTATAAAACATTATAACGAGAACTAAAAAAAAAGGCAAGATAAAAAAGAAAAAAGCTTGACAGCTTTTCTCTAATTTGCTTTTATTTTTAAAATATAATTATTTACTTTTGTAGCCCAAGTATTACTTTCCGCATATTTTTTTCCAATTTGTTCTACACTCGTAAGTCCTTTTTGATAATAATTAATAGACAAGTTTTCAATAAAAGCTCTAAGCCCCTCTTCTGGTGTTGCAAAACTTTGATAAGATCTGCCACCACAACCAGGACCACCTTTCATTCCCCCAAAATTATTACATTGACTCGCTAAAGCACTACATTTTCCAGAATAACATCCTGTTTCTAAGAAAACAATTGCCAATGCAATATATGGATCTACTTGATAATCGATAGCTAAAGAGGCAAATATTTGCCCATAGCCTACTAAAGTAGATTTTAAACTACGTTCTAACTTCTCCCCTAACTCTTCCAAAGTAAGACCATCATAAACAACTTCTGAGACTACTTCATAAGCCAAAGGAACTTCTAATAGTTTTTGAGTTTCTGACCCTTCGTGTTTGTCTTCTTCCAAAGTTTCCACTAATTGATTAGAATTAGCTCGCAAATAGCTGCCCATATTATTTACTTCATTATGAAACTCTAATTGCAAATACCCTCGAAAACAAGTAACGATTCCAAACACAAAGACTACTACGATTATGGCCCTACTAAGAGCCTTAACCGACGGTAATTTTTTCATTTTCTCTCTACCTCATTTTTTGCGGAAACAATAAAATACTAACATATTTAAAAAGCGGAGTCAATTTGACAAATTTAAAAAACTTGTTCCACCCTTTATTTTAGGGAAAAAATGATATTTTCTTCCCTACTATAATTTATGAATGAAATCAAAATATATGACACTCATCCAAAAAAGATCGAAACAATGACAAAACTAGCCAAGATTCCCATTAAATCTGCAAATAAGCCAACACCCAAAGCATGTCCTGTTTTTGTAACCTTAATGCTTCCAAAATAAAGAGCCAATACATAAATAGTAGTATCAGTACAACCTTGTAAAGTAGAAGCAAGTCTGCCTACAAAAGAATCTGGTCCATAAATCATTAAAATATTATTTAAAATAGCCAAAGAAGCAGTTCCACTAATGGGTCTAACAAATGCCATAGGTAAAATTTCGATGGGAATATGAATGGTTTGAAAAAGAGGATGCAAAAAACGAAAAAAATAATTAATAAAATCACTATTTAAAAATAAGTTCGTTGCAAATACCATAGCAATAATAGAAGGCGCAATATGAAAAGTCATTACAAGTCCTTCTTTTGCACCGATCAAAAAAGATTCATATAAATTTACTTTTTTACGAAATCCATAAAGTGTGATTCCTAAAACAACGATGGGAATAATGATTTTTGACAATAAATTCATCTTTGTTTTTTCCTCCTTAAAAGATAATCAAGAAGTAATCCAAAAAAACTAGAACAAAATGTTGCTAAAATAGATGTAATAATAATTTCAGAAGGATTGGCACTTACATGACTCATACGAAGAGCCAAAACAGTAGTAGGAATAATCGTTACTCCTCCTGTATTCAAAATCAAAAAAGTAACCATTGCTTCTGTAGCAGTATCTTTTTTGGGATTCTTTTTTTGTAATTCTTCCATTGCTTTTAATCCAAATGGAGTCGCTGCAGAACCCAAACCCAAAGCATTAGCAGCAATATTAGAAGCAATGTAGCCTAGAGCTTTATCGTCTCGATGTAAACTAGGAAATAACTTATGTAAAACTGGTAATACTAATTTTGAAAACTTTTGTAAAATCCCAGCATCTTCAGCAATTTTCATCACCCCAGTCCATAATACAAGAAGAGGCATCATTTCTAAAATCAGATTAATCCCTGCTCCAGCACCTTCTAGCATTTGATTATTTAGAGATTCCATTTGTCCTGTAAAAAAAGAAAAGCAAACTCCTATTACAATAAAACATCCCCAAATAACATTTACCATCTTTTTAACCACCCAAAAATTTTAGCAAAAAAACCATGTTTTTCTTTGACACTTTTTTCTACATAAATTCTTACTTGTATCAAATCATTATCATTCAGTAAAATATGGGCTACACCCACTTGATCTCCAGAAGAATAATTTTCTAAATCAAACATTTCATAATTAATTTGAATTTGATCTTTTTCTTCTTTGGAACATAAAATATCAACATCTTTTTCGATATACAAAGTCTCATTTTGATAATTCTTTAAATCAGGAACAGAAAACTCGTCTTTTTTTAAGACATTCACCAATTCCATTTTAGAAAATAATACTTCATATAAGTTTTTATGATCTTGAAAATCATTTCCGTCATTTAATGTCACGATTGCAATTTTCCTCCCACTATTTAATGCTGAAGAAACTAACGTTCTTCTTGCTTTTTCAGTAAAACCCGTCTTACCTCCTATCGTAAACTCATAGGTTTGTAATAATTTGTTTTTATTTGTCCAATGATATGTTTTTTTATCACTTTTTCCTACATAATTCTTAGTACCTGTAATGGTTTTAAAATCTTCGTTTTTCATGGCATAACTCATAAGTAGTGCCATATCATAAGCAGTCGATGTATTTCCTTTTCCATCACTCTCTTCTAGTCCATGAGAATTATAAAAGATCGTGTGACTCATTCCAATTTGATATGCTTTTTCATTCATTAAATTTGCAAATCCTTCCATACTACCACCAACAGCATTCGCAATCACAATCGCCGCATCATTTCCACTACGAAGCATAAGACCATATAATAAATCTCGCAAACTCATTGTTTCTCCAACTTCAATATATATTCCACTTCCATATGCCTTTAAGACTCGTTCGTCAACTGTAATCAAAGTATCTAAATTCATTTGTTCAATTGCAATAATGGTTGTCATAATCTTTGTTGTGCTAGCAATTAATTTTTCTTCATAAGCATTTTGTTCATATAATACTCGCTTAGAGTCCATATCCATTGCAATCATACTTTCTGCACTATATGCTTTAACAATAAGTGGTAAAAAAAAGAAAGCAAGGAAAAAAAGAAAAAATCGTTTCATCAAACCACCTAAAAAAATATATGAAAAAAAGGACAAAATAAGTCCTTAAACTTGATGATAAGAAAGTCGAATAAAATAAGATATCTTTTCTAATGTTTCATAATCAATACTTTGTAAAGAACTTTGCATTTCTTGATACATGGTTGTAAAGTCATTTTCATCCTGTCCAAACCATTCATAATATAAATATTTTAATTTATTCAGATTCTGTTCTTTTTTTATAGTTGACAACTCAATTTGAATCATTTGACTCAATTTTTCTTTTTGACGTAATTCATGAGTTAAATTTCTTTTTTCCAAACATTCATAAGAAAGAGTACGTTCTTTTAATGTATACATAAATTCATTGATGTTATTATCATCGGAAATTAATACAGAACTAAGAGCAATTACCTTACCCTCTTCATTTAATAAAACTGCTAAAGAGTTTTTTGCATCACTGATTAAAAATGCATATTCAAGTGACTCATCCTGATTTTTAACAATCGTTTTATGGGCAATTTCGGAAACAAAAGAAGAATCTAATTTTACTTGATAAAGTAAAAAATCTTTCATCGTCTCAAAATCTATTCGAAACAAAGGTATTTTTTTGACATAAGTCAAAAAATCTGACTTTTCCCATTCATAAAAATGCCAGAGATGATCCAAATCAAAATTTAGTACGAGATCGTAATAATAATTCACAAATAACTGCCCCTTTCCAAGAAATAATAATAATGAAGATGCCAAAAAAGAATAGCAAACATTCTCCTCTACTAATAATAAAATGAACGAAATTTGAAAAACTATACTCTAGTGTTAATAAATTAAGATATAAAATGAAAAACATAAGTCCAACACTAGAACAAAGTATCCCAAGAATTAATAATATAATACGTAACATTTCACCACCATTAAATTCTATTTCTTAAACTGAAAATTTATTATATAATATAATAAGGTGATAAAATGAATTTACTAGAATATATTATTTTTGGAATTATACAAGGGCTTACTGAACCTTTACCAATCTCATCAAGCGGGCATCTGGTCTTAATAAGAAATATTTTTAATACCAACTTATTTCAAGATTTAAATTTTGAAATTGTAGTAAATTTTGGTTCTTTTTTAGCAATTTTACTGATTTTTTGGAAAGATATTATAAAATTAATTAAAGGCTTTTTTGGTTATTTATTTAACAAAAAAGAAAAAGAAACCTTTCAAAATGATTTCAAATATTGTCTTTTGGTTTTAATCGGTTCGATTCCCGTAGGAATTGCTGGCATTCTTTTAAAAGATAAAATTGAGTCCATCTTAAGTGGACCAAGACTTTTGGGAATTTCCTTTTTAATCACAGCAATTGCTCTATTTTTAGTGCGAAATGCCAAAGGAGACAAAGAAGACAAAGACATCACTTATAAAGATGCAATAATAATTGGCTTATTACAAATGGTTGCTCTATTTCCAGGTATTAGTCGAAGTGGAACCGTTCTAGTTGGATGTCTACTATGTGGTCTATCTAGAAATTCTTCTTTAAAGTATACTTTTATGTTGTATTTTCCAGTATCCATTGCATCTATGGGATTAGGTGCACTTGATTTAATAGAAAGTGGAAATTTAAGTAATGTCTTCATTCCCTATTTTGTTGGATTAGTAGCTTCCGGAATTGTTACTTATTTTTCTTATCAATGGTTAAGTAATTGGGTAAAAAAAGGAAGACTTTGGAAATTTTCCATTTATTGCTTCTTATTGAGTATTTTTATTTTCATATATTTTCGATAAAAAATGTGAATCAATAGTTCACATTTTTTTCAACACTATATTAATTTCAATCTTTTAATCTTTTAATCTTGTATATCATTTTACGAATTAGAAATATATTTTGTTTCATTTTGATCAATTTCTACATTATGAATTGAGTCAAATCGTTTGGAAATTTTATCACTGGTAATATTAAGTTCTTTTACATCTTTGTGTACAGACTCAATACTTTTAGATAAATTATTCCATCTTGAACGATATCGTTCAAATTCAATACTAAGTTTATTTAATTCGTCTTGTATTACTTTTGCATACTTATCTCGTTCCATATTTTTTATAATCATATGAATGGTTGTTAAAGTACTCATCAGTGTTGTAGGAGATGTAAGCCATACTTTTTTTTGATAAGCATAATGTAATAAATCTTGATGATAAGCATTAATTTCTGCAAAAATGGCTTCAGCGGGTAAAAATAATATTGCTTCATTTGCAGTAACACCTGAAATAATATATTTATCATGAATCGCATCAATATGTTTTTTCAAATCACCTTTAAATAATTTTAAAGCTTGATCTCTTTCTTCTTTTGATAAACTACGATTGGTCATTCTTTCATAGTTTTCCAAAGGAAACTTTGAATCAATACAGATAGTTCCCATTGGTGCAGGAGCAAACAAAACAGCATCACTAATAGCACCATTTACTAATTTATATTGAGTTTGATAAATATGTTCATTATTTTCTCCGAATACATTACTCAAAATATAATTCAAATTTACTTCTCCAAAAATTCCTCTGGTTTTTTTATCTGTTAAAACACTTTGTAAGGAAACAATTTCGGTAGACAAGCCATCTATTTTTTTCTGAGCTTCATCTATTTTTGATAATCGTTCTAAGACATGATTAAACGTTTTATTGGTTTTATTAAAATTTTCATCTAATTGCTGATTGACACGTTCATAAATTTCCAATAATTTTCGTTCTACTTGTTCATTTAATTTATTAAAATCATTTCGAAGATTATTGGAAAAATCTAATTTAAAATCTCCAATTTCTTTGGTAATATTGGTTTCAAATTTTCCAAGACGTTCTGTAGTATCTGTACTACCATTATTATTTTTTAAAAGAATTGCAATAAGCAACAATAAATTGACTCCCAAAAGAGCTAAAATTCCGTATTCCATAAGTCACTTCCTAAAAAAATTATACCGCAAGAAGAAAAAGAAAAAAAGAAGAATTATTCTTCTTCAAAATATACTTGTGTAACATCATATCCATAATATTCTAAAATAGAAACTGCTCTTTTGCTATGGATTCCTTTGGTACATAAAATATAATAAGATTGATCCTTTTTTAAATATTCTTGATAGTGAAGCATGAGCTTATCATAAGTCATATTAATACTTCCAGGAACTCTTCTTTTTTCATATACATCTGGTGTACTAAGATCAATTAAAGTACCCATACTTTCATGATAATCACGAAATCGGATTCTCTTCATTTTAATCACCAATATAGCATATGAAAAAAAGAAAAAAGAAAAGAGGACAACTGTCTTAGTCATCCCCAAAGAAATCGTCAAAAAATTCATCATCTGTAATTACATTATCATTCATAATGATACTATCTGCATCAATATTTATTTTTGGTTTTTCGACTTGCGTTTTTTCCTCGGCTTTATTCACTGAAATAGAATTTGAAGTCGTTTTTATAGAATCAGGAGTAGAAGAAGGATTTGGAACTATTTCTTCTTCTTTTTCTTCTATTTCTTGCTTTTTAGCAAGTTCTTTTTGTTTTGCTTCTTCTTCATCCAATTCCTTTAATTTCTTATCAATATCTGCAATCATTTTATCTATCTCATCATTGGATAAATTACTTGGATTCATTCCTGATAAAGAACCTCCAAAAGGATTGGCATTGGGATTTGATCCAAATGGATTATTCGGCATCATATTTCCAAACGATGGCATAGAAGGCCCCATTGGATTTCCTCCCACTGGTGGCATACCAGGCATAAATGGATTAAATCCAGAATTATTTGTTCCATTGTTTGCTGGATTATTCATATCTTCCATCATTTTTTTTCGTTTTTCTTCTGAAACGTATTTTTTTAAATCAAATAAATCAATTGGCTTTTTTTCACGAATTGGTAAATCAGCCATCGTTCTTTTGATTCCCCAATCCATTTTAAAATCTGGTTCTAATTTCGTTCGAAAAGGATTCATTCTCAAACGTTTAATAATAACTTCAAACAATTTCATTTTTTGCAAATCTGTAACGGTTACAAGTGGTGTACTAGCCGTTTTATCTTTTTCTTTACTCTTCACTTCTCCACACATTTTACTGATTTCTTCCAAAGCAGACATTTCAGTACTAATTAAATATACTAAATTACCACAGTTTCCTTTGATAATTTCTGCTACTTCTTTTCCATAAACATCATTTAACTGAGAAAAATTTTGAATAATAAAGGTAAATCTTATATCACGACTTCGCGCAGCTGATACCATTGATGCAACATCCTTTAAAGCTGGCATATTAGCAAACTCATCTAAAATAAAATTGGTTCGATATGGCAATTTTCCACCTTGTTCTTTCGCCACATCAATTAAGGTTTCATAACATTGTTTAATAAAAATAGTCATTAAACTATGATAAGTTGTTTTTTCATCATGAATAATCATAAAAATAGCGGTTTTTTCCATACCAATAGAACGCATGTCAAAATCACTATATGAAAGCATTTCTGATAAACTTTCACGAGTAGCAAATTGACGTACTTTCTGACGGAAAGTGGAAGTAATACCACCTTTGGTATCATTTGGCGCATTAATTGTATTATTCGCAAAGATATAAGGACTAGAAGATTCACCTTTTAAATGAAAATATTCTTTAATATAATTACTAGTTGCAAATCTTTCTTCTCCAACTGTATCCATAAAATTTACAGAATTTAAATTAATTTCACTTTCTTTTGCATCTAAAAATAATCCAAGTGCAAGTCCAGAAAAATAATCTGATGCACTTTTCTCCCAGAATGGATCTTTACTTTTCGCATCACTTAAAATGTTCAAAGCAACATCTTCTAAAAGTTCTGTTGATTTATCAATATCACCTTTTTTATGATATTGATAAGGAAGGGTAAGAGGGTTCCAAGCGTTTCCATTTTGAGGATCACGGAAATTTAAAATGATAATATTATATCCTTGTTCTTTTAAATATTCACCACAATAACGATAAAGTTCTCCTTTAGGGTCTGTAATAATCATACTTTCGCCTTTTTTGGCTAGTAAATTAACCATCGGTTTAACAATTGTTTCTGATTTACCTGAACCAGTAGAACCAATAACTAAATTATGATACTCTCCGTTATCTACCCAAATATCTGTCCCATTATTAATAAGAGGAATACCTGCTGCTTCTACTTTATTATCTCCAGGCTTTACATGTCCAACTCCTTTATCTTCTTTAATTTCTTTTTCCTTAGCCCATCTAGAATATCCTTTTTCTTCTTTTTCTCCAACATTCAAAAAATGCTTTCCACTTTTATCTTTGTCAAAAATATAAGATGAAACACTAGAAAAAATAATGATTAAAGCGATAAAAAACATCACTAAAGTAAGGGCTATTTTATCAGGCGCAAAAGCTGGAAATGGATTGAGTCCAAAAAAAGATCCATCAAGTGAAAATGAGGAAAAATTTAAAACAGCAATTGCACATAAATAAAGTAAAAAAATACAAAATGCAATAAAAATAATAAAATCCTTTGGTGCAACACGAAACTTCATAGTAAACTCCTCCGTAATCTTGTTTTATTATACTACATCAACCTAAAAAAAAGAATACCAAATTTTGATAACTTCTTCAAAAAGAAAAAGAAAATTAATCATTTTCTTCTAAATATTTCATAGCCTTCTTAGCTTGGCTATATTCTTCCCGATGACTTATTTTATAATGCTTTTGATTTTTCACAAAATGATGTCCTGTTTGATGAAAATCAAAAGGGATATCATTTTGATCACATTCTTTTTTGATAATTTTAATCCAATCAAAATTACATTCTCGAGCATTGGGATATGATTCACCACCCACTGAGACCAAATCAATTTGTCCAGACTTTAAAAAAGAGCCAAAATGAACTTCTTCTAAAATAGGAGAAACAAAGACATACTTTTTTTGAACTGGAATGGACAAAAGAATCGGTAAGCGCTTTTCAATCTTTTCTTGATTTTCACATGTAACTGCTAGTATCACATTAGAATAACCATCATTCCAATCACTTGGAATACAATCTAAAAAACGCTCTACTCGTTTGGTACAAATAAGAAAGGTCACATCACTTCTTTGCTTTATAATACTCCAAGCTTCATCTCTCCAAACATCTGCTTCTTCTAAAAAAAAGTCCGAAGTAAAACAAGTGGCAACTTCACTTCCAGAAGGAATTTTATAATCACCATTTCTTGTTTTTTTAAGAGGTAAAGTAAAATTTGTTTTTGACTTTGTAACAATACTAGCATCTTTATTATGTAATTGATCCAAATAATAAACATAACAATTTTGACAACCTGGACTACACTTATGACATCCATGCCAAGGACTCCAAAGTATGCGATTCATAATCACTCTTTTCCTGTTTTTATTTTATATCCAATTACACAAAAAATAAATAGAAAAAAAAGAATCATAATTCCCAAAGCAAAATAAAGTTTAGAACCCATTTCTTCTGGTACGTTTGGTATTTTATATGTAGATGGAAAAGTAAGAATGATTCCACTTTCTTGAATATTGTTTGAAGTAATATTCCACTCATAAATATGATCATGAACAACAGCTGCATTATGAACTATGACAGGTCGATCTATCTCAATTTGAATATTTATTTGAGATATTTCAGGAAATTTTTCCATACATAAAAATTCAGAACTCGTAGATATTGTAATGGTTTTTTCTTTTTTATCCTCTGTGACATAAAAATGTTCATAACATGATTGAATGGAATTTGCATTAACAAAATTTTCTTTTGAAAATGTATTTGTTAATTTTCTATGATAGTAATTATGTTCTAGAAAAAGTTCTTCAGCATAATAAGTAACTCCTTCTATTTTTTCTGGATTTTCCCCTAAATCTGGATCATAATAGTAAAGTTTCACTGGCCATGATTTTTCTTGAAATTGATTACTTTCTTCTTTAGATTCAGACCTTACAATAATTGTTTCTTGAAATTCATTCTGTTCGTTTATTGTTAATTGATAATCTACACTGCATCCACTTAAAATAAACGTAATTAAAACTAAAATAATATACTTCATAAAAAATCACTTCCTTATTTAAATTTTAATGATTTGTATAAGTAAAATGCATTGGATCATAATACTTACTTGACCAATCTCCACCCCAATAAAAGCCATGATTTTTCCAAATAGAAACAACTCGACTATTAATATAATATGGACTATCACGATTGATATTCGTACTTTGATATATAGCAGGATTTGCAGAAGCATTAATATCAATTGCTACTCCATAAGAGTGATGAGAAAGACTACCAGTCCCTGAAGCCATGACTCTATAATTATATCCTCCTGCTGATGCAATTGGAAAACCAATGTTAACCATCTCTTCAAAGATAGCTTTAATTTCATTAGCTAATTTAGAATGTACAGTCAAAGAAATAGTAGACTTAGTTCCTGATACATTTACAACAGGAACTTGAATTGTAGTTAAATATGCATTAATTTGCTCTTTTGATTTTGGAATACCATTTGGAAACAACCACTTCATTCGATCTGATGAATTTACACTTCCTGCTTCTCCTAAAGCAACATTTGTTCCATATATTGAGGTACAATTTTCACTATCTAAATGAAAAATATTTTTCCGATAAGTTAATATTTTTTTTGATTGCCAATCAATATAAGCCTGTTTTTCTGTTTCTGTCGTCTTGACACAACCAGGTCCACCTTTTGAACTTTTACATTGATAAGAAGAATTACATCTAGAATAATTTTTTCCATAAATATCATTTAAAGTTAAATAATAACAACCTCCATCACCTTCACTACCTGGATTAGCTAGATAGGTTCCAAGATAAGAATAAACTTTGGTAAAAGACGATAAATTTCCTTTTCTTTTTACATAATTTAAAATATCAATTACTCCATCTTCAAAACTATTGTAACATTTTCCTGTTGAAGTTCCATTTGTCACTCCCATACCATAATAATTATTACATCGCAATGTAAAATCAGTATCTTTCCAACCCTGTTCTTTTTCAGCAATAATATAAACCATTTCTGGATTTGCACCAATTTCATTTCCTAAATCATAAATTCTACCTGCATTTTCTCGAAAAAGTTTAGCAGTTTTAGAAGTACGTTTTAGTAAATAAGATTCCACTAATGAAATAAATTCATCTCGAGTTAGATTTGTTTTAAAAAAATCAATATAAGAACATTGGACGGAATTTTCTAATATGTTATTGTCTTTTGAATTTTCTTTTATAACAGTTTTATATTCCCATTTACTTGGATAGAAAAAACGAATAATTTGATCATCATTGTATCCGGGTAAATCAGATAAATAATACGCAGTATAAACACTAAATCCAGTTCCAGAATCTCCACCATCTACATAACGATACCAAGTAATTTTATTTCCATCTTCATCCTCATCATCACCATAAGAAAACTTTTCTTCAACCCAACAACTATTTTCTTGCTTTTTACTTCTTTTTTTTCCTGGCACACATGGGCAATTACGAAAAAGAGATTCATCAATTTCATCTTTTACCCAACTGGTTGGAATATTACTACCACTATAATCATTATAAATCGTATATTCTTCCTCATTTTTTGTTTTATAACAAAAAGAATCAAAATCAACATTCATAATTTGATTATTATCTACCATTACAAGACCTGGTACATATTCATCTACCACTCTAGATATTTCTATATATCTCGAATTACTAGACGTTAATATTTCAAAATCATAAAATTCATCGACTTCATCTGTAATATTTAATGTACAATTATTTAAAGATTGGGCATTTGTTCTAACAATAACTGCAATTGCTTGATATAAAACACGTTCAGGATGATTCATATCTTTTGTTAAAGAATAAACCATTGATTTAACATATTCTTCTAATTTTAGATTTAAATCTTCATTTTCTCGATGTTCAAAATGAATATTAACTTCGGTACATTTTGGGGGTAAATATTCATATTTTACTTTCAATTCATCTGACATTAAAATAGAAAAAAAGAGTAATGCAATAAGTGCTAAGACAAAAACACCTATCACGATCTTAGTCTTAAGAGAAAAAAGTTTTTTTAACGCTTTTAAATCCGCTATTCCAATTCCTTTTCCAGGAGAAACCATTTCAATTGGTTGTTCTTCGATTTCCTGTTCTGATCCACTTTCAAAAGCCGATTCGTTAGATGGTTCTTCTGATATTTCTTGATCATTTTCTAAATCTTCATTTTCTAATATTTCTTCTCTGTCATTCAAGAATATCACCACCTAATTATCATGATTATATCATAAAAAAAAAGAAGAAAGAAATGAAAAAGACAAATAATATATATAATTATTTATCTTAAATTGAAAATTATAATCCTCCACCAGAACCAAATGAATCAAGCTCTTCTTGTGTCACTATAACTCGAATTTGCATTCTTCTATTACCACAAACAAATAAGGCTTCACCTTGATTATAATATTTAATCATATCTTTTTCACTATCATTTAAATCGATCAATCGCGCTAAATCATCAACCGCTTGTTTCTTTAAATTCATTACCATATAATAAGCAGCATTGTCAAATATTGCTTTACCATGTGTTATAACATTTGGAGCAGCAAAATCGGTTGGTTGTTGTGTAATGATAATAGTTCCAGTATTGTATTTTCTACTTCTTCGTTGTATCTGTGCTAAGAATTCAGCACCTAATTCATTTCTTGTAGCCAAAAGAACATGGGCTTCATCTACATATAACACAGTATTAACTGTGGAATCTAAACATAAACCCCAAGCGTATTTTAAAATATTAAAGAATAGTGCATTTTTAATATTATCATCTGAATTCATCAATTCTCGAATATTAAAAACAATAAAATCACTTTCAATATGTAAAGTTGTATGTCCAGTAAAATAATATCGTAATTCTTTGACTAAAGGTCTAATTTTTAATTCCAAACGCTCCATGACATCACGTTCATGTGTTTTTTCTGTCATAGAAAGAAGTCTACCTTTAATCGTTGCATATACATCGTCAAAAGTTGGATAATCTTCGGATGTAAATTGAGTGTAATCAGTATCAAAATCAATTTTATATCGTTTGTATGTATCTTGTACAACTTCTGTAAATAAAGTTAAAACATCTTCTTCAATACTAGGAGAATAATATTTCATAAACGCCTTTAAGTTTTGTAAAGTACGTGTTAAAATTGTATATCCAAGTCCTTGAGAAATTTCGTTTTCATCAGCATCAATGACAATTTCCAGTGGATTGATCATACCAAATTCTCCACCTTTACCAAGATCAAGAAAATCTCCTCCCATTGTGCGAGCCATGTCTTCTAATTCACCCTCTGGATCAATACAAACTACTTTGGATTCATTTCGTAAATGATTTCGAAGTAATAACTTTGCACTCGTTGATTTACCACTACCAGAAGTTCCTAAAATAATAATATTTGCATTATTTCGATTGCTTTCTTTTTTAATTTGATATAAGAATTGATTAAACAATATAACTCCACCAGAGGAATCAACACCAAAAAGTGCACTATTTCCAGGATCTTTAATACTATCAAAAACAAATGGATACATTGCTGCGATCGTAACAGATGGAATTGGAGTTCCAATACGGTTTTCCACATCTTGTTTTGGAAAAATTGGAATCATAGATTTGATTACTTTTTCTTGTTCAAACATAAGAGGTATTCCTCTCATTCCTAAAGCATCAAGATAATTTCGTACTTGAATCTTTTTTAAATCCAATTCGTCTTTCGTATCAGCAGCAATCATAATATGTAATTGATAATCAAAAATGCGAGCTTGCGTTGCTACCAGCATTTGAATAAATTGTTCTAATGACTCATAATCTTGACGAATTCGTTCTTGAATAGTTTTATCATGTTCTGATTGATATCTAGTTTTTAAATCTGCTATTTCTTTATTAATCATACTTTGTAATGTAGATAACTCAATTGGAATGTGTTTCACAGCCACTTTAATTCCAGTCATCATATTTGTTAAATTAGCTAAATAACCAACTTGAATATATTTTGGATAACTAACAATTGTTAATATCGTACAATATTTTCCACTCATCATAAAATCCATTGGTTTAAAATCTATTCCCTTTGGAGCTAATTGTGCTTTAATATTCATTATGGACTCACCATCCCACTAAATGTTGCTGCATTTCCCCCATTAAAGAAATTATCGATAATTACTCTTAAGTCATTATTGGAAGTTTGTGTTGAATTAAGACCACATAATGCTAAATTACTAATTAAATTATTAATTCGTTTTTGAATGATTTCCATTTTCTTTTCTTTAAATAAAATATAATATTCGGTATCAACCACATTGTAAGCAGCACTCATAAACATATTTGCTTTATTAATATCTTCTTGAATTAATTTTCGACTTACATTTGATTGTGCTTTATTAAAAAGAATTTGTAATTGAGATAAATAAACGTTAATATCTACAGGACGATCTGCTACAATAAGCCAAAATTCATAATCCACTGCATTGTAAAAATTTCTTAAATTATAAATAATATTGTCTCTTTCCGATTGATCCATAATAAAAATGTTTCTTGGCATTACTTTAATACCTGTAACATATTCTCCATTATCTAATTGAATCATTCCATTCATGATCCCTCGAATTGGAATCCAATCTTCTGTCCATTTCGAAGTCATTTCTTGTGCTTTATTTTTTGCCATCGTAAATACACCAACCTTTCCAATAATACCTCTTTCGATTTATAATAAATAAAATAATATTTGTTAATAATTGCATTACATTATGATAATTAGGAACTGGTGCCACTAAAAACGCAGCAATAATGGCTGGAAGAAGTACCAATAAAGCCATTTGTAATGTCATCGACTGAAAAACAAATAACATAGCAATAGTTAGTGTACAACCAACTCCAAAAACTACTAAATCGATTGGTGTAAAAAATCCTAATATTAATTTGGATTTTTTCGTATTTGCTGGTATCAAAAAATTATTCATAGTTCATCACCCTTTTATTCATTTTAATTATTATTATTGCTATTATTCGCTTGAGTTCGGAATAATTCACGTCGTTCTACATCTGAAATTGCATTCGATGCATTCCCTTTAATACTTCCTAACATTCCATATAAAGTATCTAAGTCATCACCACTTAAATCTGAAATATTAACATTAGCTAAATCAATTCGATCCAATAAGCTAGTTTGAGAAGAATTTAACCCTTTTAAAACTTCTACTTTTAAATCTGCATATTTATCCATGTTTGCACCTAACGTACGTAAAACTCCTTGTAATTGACTTTGTTTATTAGGTTGCGATTGAATTGCTCTTTCAATTCCTTTGATATCAGCATCAGCTCTGTTAAATCCACGTAAAGCACTTATAAAATTAGTTGCATCACTAATTCCTGCAGCTCTTGCAATATCTGAGTGATCCATTGCGTTCCACTCATCATCCGTTCCTGAAAAACTTGCTCTTGCCTGTGCTAATTTTTCATTATATGCATCCCACTGTACTTGATTAGTATATTTAAATAAATTACCACGTGCTCTTGTAAGTCTTTCATCCGCCTTTTTCCAAGCATCCGAATCTTTCCATACATTTTGAATACCTGAAGTTGAATTTTTAATTGCATTCATGGCTTCTTTTAAACGATTATCTGTAATTGCAGATTCTCCCCAACCAACAGTACTTCTTGCAGTATTACCAAAATCTTTTATATGACCAAGACCACTACCAAAAGCTGTTCCAATAAAAGGAATGTCCATACGATGGGAAGCACGATAAGCTTCTAGTTTATTACGTTTGGCTTCTTGTTCTTCCACTCCAGATTTTCTTGCCTTATTCATATCTGCTAAATTTTTAGCACTCATTCCTTTAATTCCTGCACGTGTACCAGCTGAAAAAGCACTTTTAATCCCAGAAGATAAAAATCCTCCACTTACTCCCCAGATGCCGCTTGCGATAGCCGCAGCTTTTTTAGCTCCTGTTAAATTCTGGTCTTTTACACTTCGAAAACTTCTTAATCCACCTTGAATACTATGTGTAATTCCACGAGTTAAGCCAAGAGCACTTGCTCCAAGAAAAGCTCCAGCACCTAAAGCTCCACCAGCTCCAAGTTTTCCCATGAAATCTTTTAAACCAAGTTTAATATTTCCAGAATCAATTCCCGTAATATCCGATAATAATTTTGGAAATTCTTTGGCAAACATTAAAATTCCCATAATAATTAAAACATTCGCAATAATACCTGTAAGCCCTGCACCACTCGCCCAATTAAGTTCAAAATTAGAAATAAAATAAACGACTAAGTACATTATAAAAACTCGTACAAACACTTCTGTAAAACAGGCTATGGTCTTTTTTAACCATTTTTTAAATACTTCATTTTTTGTAGGCATTACCCGCATTAAAACCGGAATCGGTGCAATGAGTTGTAAAAATGCAAGACGGGCTGCTCGAACTGCTAAATCCAAAGAAAAAGTAGCAAGTACATAAATCAAAAAGATGCCAACGGCTGTTGAAAAGCCAAAATGATAAGTAACCTTTCCATCGACAATAGCATCGGCCATATTACCGATTAATACAAAATTAGAGGATGATTCTTGTATTGCTTTTTCTATTGAATCACAAGTATACTCGCCAAAATTACACTCCTTTTTCTCCGCATTTAAAAATGCACTCAAAGAAGTATAAGCAAGCCTTACACCAAACTCATTTTGAACATTTGTTTGTTCATTATTTGCAACGCCAGTACCTAAAACTAAAATACCAATTGTATTCTTCTCTAAAATAAAATTTTGAATATTATAAGCAAAGTCAAAAATAGAAGGAAGTAAACCACAAATAACCAAAGAAGTTACAAAAGTAGGAACCATTTTAGAAATTCCTTTTTCTCCTTTGGTCAACTGTTCTGGATCTACCAAAGCTTTTAAAAGGGCATAAGCCAAAACAAATAACATGATAACACCTAAAACAGAATAAATTCGTTGGGAAAAATTACGATAAAAATCATCTTTAAAAATATTAGTTCGAGCAAGTAAAACAAAAATATCATACATAATAGCTACAAATTGGTAAATAATAGCATCTAACCACAATAAAATACTATGAAATCCAACGCTTAAAGCATGTTTCCAACCCATCATTGCACCTCCTTTACTGACCTATTCCACATGTTTCTAAATCATAAATCCCAAAAGTTTCAAATAAGAAATCTAATAGAAAAGGTAATAGGAAAATTAAAATCCCAATAATTAATCTTTTTACAAACTTTCCATTTGCTTTTTTTAATCCTTCAGCATCATGAGAAGTAATTGCTTTTACATAATCAATAGTGGATAAAATGATAACTAAAATAGGAGCTGCAAATTTCATAATTTTAAAACCATCTTGTAACGCATAATAAAGAGAATTATATTCCCCATCAGACTTAAAAATAGATTCACAATTAATGGATTCACTTTCAATAGGTTCTAATTCCAAAGCACAAGTTAGCGAAATATCATCTAATAATGATATTTCTTGTGCACTTACAATAATTGGTAGAACACAAAAAAAAGCAATCATAAAAAATGCAAAGATACGATTCGATTTCTTCATTTTTGCTTCACCTCGAAACCTTTTTATTTTCTATAAACTATTTTACCAGTTTTTTAAAAAGATTGCTACATTTTCTTGCATTTAATTTTAAAATATTGCTTTAACAATTATATGGACTAACTAAACATTTACTACAATTTCGATAATCAGTAGAATACTGATTCCAATCATCCACAAGAGAAAAAATTAAATTAATAATTGTTGGGATGAAGAAAATCACTACTCCAGAAATGACGCGAAAAACCAAACTACGAGCTGATTTTTTAATTTCATCGTCTTTATTTGCAATCAAAGCCCTAAAAAAATCAAATGAACCAAATCCAATAATTAATATTGGAATTAAAATTTTAAAAATAGTAAAAATTTTACCAACAAATCGAAATGGTTTTAAAAAATCTCCAGAACAATAAGATGTTCCAGCATCTTTAACACTATTTTGTGATCCATTATTATTTTTCTTTGTTACTTTTACAAATCGCACAGAACTGATTGCAGTGCCATTTGGAATATTTCTACATTGATCCAAACCTTCGATAATATGGCCAACAATTGGAAATTTAGCAATAGCATTTTCATAAAAAAAATAAAGGCGAGAAGTATAAACAAGAGAAGTATCTTCATTTTCTACAAAAGCCGTGACATCTCCCTTTTCTGGTATTTTATATTTATTTTTTTTACCTTCATATGTACTATCTTGAGATTGATAAACAAAAACAAAACCCAATCCTTCATTTAATGACGTAGAAACATCAAAATTTTGATCTTTAATTTGATCTTTAATTTTCTTAACGAGAGTTGCATCGGAAGAGGAATCAAATTCCATTAGCAAAATAGTACCATTGGTAAATTCTAATTTTGCATAATTTGTTTTCGTATCCGTTTCCTTAAAAGTATAATTTCCTAAATCACCAGATTCCATGGCATTCACTTGAGTACAAATAGAAATCAATATAACTAAGAAAATAACATAAAATTTTTTCATTTTGAAAACCTCCTAACATGATTTTGGATCATACAAACATTTTGTACACTCTGAATAATTTGACTGATAATCATTCCAATCATCTATAAGTGCAAATAAGAAATGAATCATAGCTGGGATAAAGAAAATAACAACTCCAGCTATTACTCTAAATACCAAAGCCTGAATCGCTTTTGGAATTTCGTCTGATTTATTAGAAATCATAACCTTAAAAAAATCAATTGCTCCAAAAATAATGATTAAAATTGGAATAATAACTTTTGCAGCAGTAAGAATCCAACCAACATATTTTAGTGGGACTTTTAAATTATTACTTTTACATAATTGATTGATTTCTGTATCTGTAATAGGAATAGGATCTACTTCAATATCTGGTTTTGGTTTTTCAGTAGATTCAGACTCATCTGAGCCATCTGAACCATCTTCGTACATTCCACCTGAATTATCTAGATCTGCTGCATTTGTAAGAGATATTACAAATGTTTTTCCAGCACCTGATCCAGTTTCTAACACATATATTTTTTTGGGACAAGTTTTAACATTTTTCACATTATCATTTATGGAAAGAGTAGCACTTTGATTGCTTTTTATTTTCCAAGAATCTCCTGATTTAGTCATAGTAATTGTCATTCCATTTTTAGATGTATAAGAACAACCTTCCGTTTGCTCAATTAATTTTCTACTATTATTTGTTTCTTGCTCTGCAAACCCAACAGAACAATTACATGTTCCCATCGGACAAGATGCCATTACATTCATAAAAGCTGGGCAAACACTCTTTACATAATTATAATTTACTTTACAAGTTGCATTGATTGCATTGGGTGCAGCAAAAGACCCAGTAATTGTTCCATTTCGATTAATAACAGAATAACCACCATTATAAACACAAGCTGTATTTGTATAACCAGTCAATTCTTCTGCATTAACATTCGATACAGAAAAAACAAGTAAAATAAGAAATAGCCAAAATAATTTTTTTCTCATTTCAATTCCTCAATTCTTTTATAGTATAACAAAAATACAATTAGAAAACTACCTCAAGACTTAATAGAACGTCAAATACTATGGGATATTGCATTGATCTGGATTTAAAATGCAAGTATAACAATTATCATACTCTTTTATCGTATCAGAATATCCTTGCACAGCATCAAACATAAAATTAATGATAGTAGGAATAAAGAAAACAATCACACCCGCAATAAAACGTTTTATAAAAATAGGGACTTTTTTCTTAATTTCATCATCTTTTCCAGCAAGTATAGCTTTTCCAAAATCAATACTACCAAAAATGATAATTAAAGCTGGCACGAAAATTTTAGCGATATAGAGCAAAATGCCAAGAAATTTAAGTGTTCTAGCAACTCCTGCATCTTTACAATATTTTTTTAAATCCAGCTTATCTTTATCATAAGTAATAGATGGCTTTTCTTCTTTTTTATTATCATCTTTCTCTTCTTCTTTTTCTTTATAGGATTCTCCATCATCTTTCCCAGAAAAATCTGCTGCATTATTTAAGGGATCAGGTTTTTTTGAAGTAATATAAAACCGTTTTGAATCTCCATCTGGAGTATATAAAAAAATTTTTGATGAACTACATTTATCAGACCAAAAAGAAGCAATATTTTTCCATTCTTTATCCATAAAAACAGTATAACTAACACTTCCAACTGACAAAGAAGTAACCCCATTATATACTGCTCGGCTTTGAACATTCTTATTATTATAAGAAGAAACCTCAAACATATGCTTGCCATCAATATCATCATAAAATCGTACAGAAATGGGAGAATTAGTTGCAAGAGACTTCGACAAAGTACAATATTCTTTTTCTTTTCTAGTATCTACGTTAACTGAATTATTTAATACCTTTAAATTTCCGGATAAAGATTGAACTTCTAAATAATCCATTTCCTCAAGGGAAGAACTTTCTCGTCCATAATAAATCCAAATAACATTTTGATTATCTCTTCCCACAGATAGTCTTGGACATGTAGAAGCTAATTTTCCATCTTTATATAATGCATCTGAATAACTATTAAAATTTTTATAATTAACGAAATAATCATTTTTATTTTTAGCTGTAAAATAAGCACTTGGTGGCAATGAATAAAATAGCTCACCACTATCATCAATTGAAATGGTAAATGATTCAGATATTCCAGTCAAACTCATGTTATAAGTACACTCAGCTATCTTAGTAGCAGCTTCAACAACAGTTATACTAAAAAAACAAACAAGAAAGAACAAAAAACTTTTATATATTTTTCTCATTTATATACCTACTTTCCTATTTATTATAACAGATAAGAAGAACAGTTGCTATTACTAAATAATAATTAAAAAACTTTTTTATTTATAAAGAAAAGTAAATTACTTGTATCATATTCATGCCAAGAAACAACTTGTCTAGTTTGTGAATCATATATTTTTTAGCAAATGACTCCGCTTCATCATTTGCAACTCCTAAAATACGATGTTTAAATTGTTATAACAATTCGATAACTAACTCCTGAATCAATGGAACCACTATGAGCACCAAAAGCAAACACTCCAGCATTTATAGCACGAGCATAATATGAACTTCGAATCGACCAGGGAGAAAAATAAACTGGAAACCAAGCCTCATCATTATGCCAAGAATTAATTTGGCTTACTTGTGATTCATAAATAACACTTTCAAAAGGACCTGTCTCTCCTGTTGCATCTCCTAAGATTCTCCTGTTATAATGTTCATCATCAATTCCATATAAATAAATATCATAATATTTCTTCTCTGGAAAAGAAGTACCAGAAGCCGTTCCACTTGTATAACAATATGGACCTGTAAATCCACTAGTGTAAGTTGCATCTCTTCCAGCACATGGCTGTCCATTTGTATGAAGCATGACTCCCATCATATATTCCCATGATCCTCCACTCATATCATAGATTCCAGAAATATTATTTGTTGTACTTGCTAAATATCCTATTTCACTATTATATCTTTTTGTATATGTTCCATCTGTATTTAACGAAGTTCCTTCCTGTTTATTACATTCTCGGTTATCTGCTGTATATCCACACGTTGGTTCTGCTGTAGCACTATATCCAGTAATAAAACTAGAATTATTATTGATTCTTATTTTTTTTCTGGATCCATAGATACTATGTTGTAGATAAGCTACTGCTCCCCATTCAGTATTCTTCATCATATGACTATCATATTCTCTTTTATAATTGTAACTATTTAAATGAGCATTTGCTACATTGATGTTTCTCCAACTATATACAT
>CAOJNP010000011.1 GCA_948439995.1 uncultured Erysipelotrichaceae bacterium
CTTTGATAGCTTCACTTGCTTTGGTTTTTTTCTTTTCTTTAAATGGTCGATATAAGTCTTCTACTTCCGTTAATTTTTCACATGCTAAAATTTGTTTTTTTAATTCTTCAGTCATTAAATCTTTTTCTTCAATTAAGCGTATGACATCTTCTTTTCTTTTTTCTAAATTAGATAAATATTGATATTCAGTTTCAATCAAACGAATTTGTTCTTCATCTAAACCACCAGTTGCTTCTTTTCGGTATCGAGCTATAAAAGGTATGGTTGCATCACTTTCTAATAATTTTAAAACACTGAATATTTGTTCTTCTTTAATATTCATTTTTTTTGCTAAATATTCGGTTAACTTCATTTTTTTCACTCCTAAAAAAAAGAAATAGTTTTTCTACTTCTTATACTAACATATCGATCACAGCACTAATATTTTTTCCCATATCTGCTGATTGATCTAGATCCGTATTTTTATATATGATTGTTAGTGTATAATTTTTAGTTGTTCCAGGTGCTATTTTTAGATCATTTTTAATTATACTTTGAGTAGTTGTTGTATCTGGTAATACTTGATTTTGACTTTCTGAAATAATCTGATTTTCTTCTTCTTCTAATGTTACAATTAAATCTTGCTTGTTGATAAAATTATTTACTACGGATTGCCAAACTAAACTAAAGGTTCCTTCTACATTTCCTGTATTTTTTATTTGAAATGTTTTAGTAATGGTATCTCCTGGAATTAAATTACTTCCTTTTAATGTTCCATCGACTATTTGAAATTCTAATTTATTCGTATTTACATTTGTTTTATTATTATCAGGATTGGTTGTTTCCATTTTATTTGTATAAAAAGAATATGTACCTCCTGCCACAATTAAAATTAATAAAACAATCGATACTGCAAATGTTATAATCAATTTTGTATTGTTTTTTTCCTTGTCCATTTTTTTTCACCTATCTTCTTTTTTATTATCTAAAATTATTTGATTTTTGTCAATCGATAGAAAATGAAAAACTAGTTTTTTCTACTAAAACGTATCGCTGCTGTAGCTCCTTCTGAAGCAGCTGTTATAATTTGATAAACTTTTTTGATGATAATATCTCCTGCTGCATAAATTCCTGGTACGTTTGTTTCATAATTTTTATCTACTTCAATATATCCAGCTGGATTTGTAATGTTTAATTTTTTGGCAAAATCGGTTTTGGGCGCATATCCAATATAGATAAACAATCCATCTATTTTTAGTTCTTTTGCTTCATTTATTTCAATTCCTGTTAAAATACCGTTTTCTTCAATGTAATTAGTAATTTGAGAATTATAAATGATTTCTATGTTTTCAGATGATTTTATTTTTTCAATTAATTCCTTTTCTGCACGAAACTCTTCTCGACGATGTATTAAATATATTTTTTTTACAATTTTAGACAAATATAGTGCTTCTTGAAGTGCACTATTTCCACCACCTACTACTGCTACGTTTTTATTTTTATATAATGTTCCGTCACATAATGCACAAGTACTAATTCCTTTTCCAATTAGTTCTTCTTCTTTTGGAAGCCCCAATAATATCGGGCTTCTTCCAGTAGCTATCAAAATATTGTTACATTGGTATGTTTCTTTTTTTGTTTTTACTATTTTTAAGTCATCTTGTATTGTGATATCGATTACTTCTTCTATTTTATAAGGGATTTTTAATTCATTTATTTGTTCAAACATTTGAAGCGATAAATCTGGTCCACTAATTTTTTTAAATCCAGGATAATTTTCAATATTATCTATTATATTTAATATTCCTCCAGGTCTTTCTTTTTCCAGTAATAAAACGTTATTGCCAGCTCGTTTGGCATAGATTGCTGCCGCTATTCCAGCTACACCCATACCTATAATGATTGAATCGTATTTCATGTTTTCCTCCTTAAAATTTAATTTCTTCATGATTTTCTTCTCGATAAAGGTCTTCAAATTTTCCTTTTCTACTTAAAATCATAAATACTAATAGTCCTATAATAAATAATACAATAGATATCATTTGTGCTACTTTAAACGCACCTATCATTAAAGAATCTGTTCTCATGCTTTCAATAAAAAATCTTCCAAAACTATACCACATTAAATAAACACAAGTTAGTTGTCCAACTTTTAAATATTTATAGTGTCTTATTATAATTAATAAAATTATTCCTAATAAACACCACATGGATTCATAAAAAAAGGTAGGATGGTAATAATGTCCTTGTATATACATTCCTTCAATAATAAACGTAGGTAAGTGTAATTTTTGTAATTCTGATAGTGCTACTTCATAGCCATGTGCTTCACTGTTAAAAAAATTTCCCCATCTTCCAATGGCTTGACCTAATAATACTGATATCGTAGCCATATCTACGATTTTAAATAATCTTACATGATATTTTTTACAATACAAGGCCATAGCTAAAAAACCAAAGATTAATCCTCCATGTATGGCTAATCCACCTTCCCATATTTTAAAAATAGAAAATGGATCATCTTGATAAAGCGACCAATTAAATATCACATAATAAATTCTTGCACCTATAAATGCTGCTACAATACTCCAGAAAAAAAGATTAAATGTAAAATCACTTTTGTAATGATACTTCTTTGCTTCTTTTTGAAAAATATAATAACCAAAACCTACACCTAATAAAATACAAACCGAATACCATTTTATTTCAATACTACCAATCGATACCATTACTGGATTCATAAAAAAGCCCTCCTATTGTAGTTCTATTATATCACTCAGAAAGCAAAAAAAAAAGAAGAGCTTTTTAATTCACTCATTCTTGTTTTTCTTGAAATTTTTTTTGGAAAAGTTTTAAAACTTCTAATGCGATTTCATCATCATAAATTTCATCTACAATTATTTGATTTTGCTCTGTCTTTAATTCCATTATTATTGCTGTTTCTTCATTTAAAGATTCATTTTTTAAATTACATGGAATGCCATAAGCATATTTCTTTCCTAAATAATCAATTTCATCTATTATATAATAACTATCTCCATTTTTTAGACTTATTATTTTATCTTTCATTTTATCTCGCTTTTCCTATTGTATTTTGATATGCATTAAGGATATCTTGTACATTTAACCATGCATAATCACCATTTTGATTCATAACTCGTGCTGATATTTCACTTGGATCAAATCCTTGGCTAATTAAATCTCCAATGCTGCCAGTAAACATTTCTCCATTTGGAAGTTTGAATGCTTTTATAAAAGTACCATTGCCTTTTGTGGCATATTCAGTTAATAAACCTACAGAATTTTTATTTGTCATAGCATTTAAAGAATCTCTAAATCCTTCTTTAACCATTGATAAATCGATATTTTCTCCTGTTTTTAGCCATTCTATATCCGTTGAAAATTGATTTCCAATATTAGTTGCACTTTCTGAATTCAATAATTTGTTACTTCTTGTTAGTGATGGACCATTTTTTAGTTGACGTTCCACATTTAAATCATATGGATCATTTACAGTTCTAGATATTGGAGAATTTTGATCACTTAATGTTGCTGAATTTAAATTATTTTGTAATGAAGACCTTAAATTATTATTAAAAATTTTGCCGTTTAAATCATAATAATTTCCTACAACGTATCCTGCAGCCATACCATTCAAAAACCATTGTACTTCTCTTTTTTTCAAAAATAAACTTACTTTTTTAGCCTTAAGTGCCCATTTTTCATAGCTGTCTTTTAAAGATTTTTTGGCAAATGATTTCAATTTTTCTTTCCCTAAATCTATAACTTTATCAATTGGGGTAGGTTGTCCTTTAAGAAATTTTTTCGACCAAATTTTATTGGCACATTTTCCAATCGAATAAGTAATTCTGATCCCTCCAAGCATAGATACTCCAACACTTGGTATTATAATAGATGCTCCTAAACCTACACTTGCTCCAAGAACTGAATATTTAAGAAACGGAACTAATTTTTTCATTACTTTTACATAGATTTCTTTCTCATCTAACTTTTTATTATTAGTTTGAATCATTTGACTAGATTTTTCTTCTTGTTCATGGGATCCTTCTTGCTCATAAGATTCTTCTGGTTCATAGAATCCTTCTGGTTCATAAGATTCTTCTGGTTCATAAGATTCTTCTGGTTCATAGAATCCTTCTTGTTCATAAGATTCTTCTGGTTCATAGGATCTTGCTTGTGCTTGTAAGTTCATAGATGCCGTACTCAAAAAAGATAATATATTTATGTATGTGTTTTCCTCAACATTAGGTTCTGAATAAAAATCACAACGAATTTTTTCTACAACGTCTCTAAGTTCAGATGGATTTATTGGTTTTTCATTCAATTCATCTAAAAATATTTCTTTATAAAATTCAAATTTTTCTTCGTCTGAGTACTTCCCAATTCCTGTAGCATGGACTTTGTCTAAAACTCCATTCTTGCTATTTTCAACTAATTTATCTTTTACTAAACTATAAGTTATGCTAATCATTTTTTATTCCCCCATATTTAAAATTTCATCTAAATTATTCTTAAGTTTTCTTTGAAACTTAGGTAATAATTTATAAATTATTTCTTGATTTACAATTATTTCTATATCATCATTTTTTTTCTTAAAAATGTAATATTCATCTGTTGACTCATTATAATTATCCAATTGATTTCCAAAAGCAAATTCTTCATTCTGTTCTTTCATGACAGATAAAATAATATATTTTTCACCTAAATAATCAATTATTTTTTTTTCGATTAATTTCATCTAATTCCCCCTCATCATTCACGAAACTTTACTTTCGTCTTGTTAATGTTAATTATTTTAGTTTATTTTTAACATTTTGTCGAATTTTATAGTGTTAAAAAAGAGCTTTTTTAAAGCTCTCATTATAAATATTTTTTTAACCATTGACCTGTATATGAATCTTTTACTTTTGCTACATCTTCTGGTGTACCTGTTGCAACAATAGTACCACCACCATCACCACCTTCTGGTCCTAAATCAATGATATGATCAGCTACTTTTATTACATCTAAATTGTGTTCAATAACAATTACAGTATCTCCATTCTCTACAATTCGTTCTAATATTTTTAATAGCTTGCTAATATCTTCACTGTGTAGACCAGTTGTGGGTTCATCTAAAATAAATAAACTTTTTCCTGTTGCTTTTTTTTGTAATTCTTTGGCAAGTTTTACTCTTCCTGCTTCACCACCTGAAAGTGTTGGCGCACTCTGGCCAAGAGTAATATAGGTAAGTCCTACATCCATTAAAACATCTAATTTTTGTTTTATTTTTGGAACATTTTCAAAAAATTCTACGGCTTCGTTTACCCTCATATCCAATACATCAGCAATATGTTTTCCTTTGAATTTAATGTCTAAAGTTTCGTGATTGTATCTTTTTCCTTTACAAATGTCACAAGGAACATAAACATCAGGTAAAAAATGCATTTCTATTTTTTTGACTCCATCACCCCAACAAGCTTCACATCTACCACCTTTGACATTAAATGAAAATCTTCCTTTATCATATCCACGCATTTTACTTTCTTTGGTATTAGCAAATAAATCTCGAATGTCATCAAAAACTCCAACATAGGTAGCAGGGTTACTTCTTGGAGTTCTACCGATTGCATCTTGCGTAATCATGACCACTTTATCGATCTCTTTTAATCCTTTTACCTCTTTGCATTTTCCTGGCTCTTCTTTAGAATGATATACTTCCTTAGCTACACATTTGTATAATATCTCATTTACTAATGTACTTTTTCCAGATCCAGAAACACCTGTTACACATATTAGTTTACCAAGGGGAAATTTTACATTTATTTTCTTTAAATTATTTTCTTCAGCTTTTACGATTTCTAAATATTTTCCATTTCCTTTGCGTCTTGTTTTGGGTACTTCTATTTTTATTCTTCCAGATAAGTATTTTCCTGTTAAACTATTTTTATTTTTCATTACTTCTTCTGGAGTTCCACAAGCTACAATGTGACCTCCTTCTGTACCCGCACCAGGTCCAACATCTACTAAAAAGTCACTTGCTAACATGGTATCAGTATCATGTTCTACTACAATCAAAGTATTTCCTAAATCTCTCATTTCTTTTAGTGATTGAATTAATTTTTCATTATCTCTTTGATGAAGTCCAATACTTGGTTCGTCAAGAACGTATAAAACTCCGGATAGTTTACTTCCAATTTGAGTAGCCAAACGAATTCTTTGACTTTCTCCTCCAGAAAGAGTTCCCGCACGACGATTTAAACTTAAATATTCTAAACCTACATTTTGAAGAAAATCTAAACGGTTGTTTATCTCTTTTAATAATAACCGACTAATTTCTTCTTGCTCTTTTTTTAATTTTAAATTTTTTAAAAAATGAGATAATTCTTTAATGCTCATCATGGTTAAATCATAAATATTTTTTTTGTTAATATATACTGATAAAATACTTTCTTGCAATCGAGATCCGTTACATACATTACATTCTTTTTCTACCATGAAAGTTTCTAACCATTCTCTTACCCATGCACTGCTAGTTTCCATATACCTGCGTTCTAAATTGTTTATAACTCCTTCATAATAATCTTTGGTATAACGAACATTTCCATTTTTGGAAACATATTTAATTTCAATTGGTTCTGGCGTTCCAAATAAAATTATATTCATTTTTTCTTTTGAAATCTCATTTATTGGAGCATTCATATCAATTTGATATTTTTCACATACTGCTTGAATTGTTGTACTATGGATATTATTATCTAAATTATAAGCAACAATTGCTCCTTCATTTAAAGATTTCTCTTTATTGGGAATAATTAAATTTTCACTAATTGTTAATTTTGTACCTAATCCTTTACATTCTTCGCATGCTCCATAAGGAGAGTTGAACGAAAACATTCTTGGCTCTAATTCACCAATTGAATAATTACATTTTAAACAAGCATAATTTTCACTCATTAAAATTTCATCACCATCAATTACATGAATTAATACTTTTCCATCTGTTAGTTTTGTACTTGTTTCAATCGCTTCAAAAATACGTGAACGTTCCGAAGCGTCAATCACAATTCGGTCAATTATCACATCAATATTATCTTTTTTATTTTTTTCTAGCGTAATTTCTTCTTCTAAACCAAACATTTTTCCATTTACTCGAACTCTAGAAAAGCCTTCTACTCTCAATCTTTCAAATAATTCTTTGTGTGTTCCTTTTTCTCCTCTTATGATGGGTGCTAATATTTCTATTTTTGTCTTTTCGCCCAATTCAATTACTGAGCTTGTCATTTCATCAATACTTTGTGAAAATATAGGTTCATGGTGTTTTGGACAATAAGGTATACCAATTCTAGCAAATAAAAGCCTTAAAAAATCATAAATTTCTGTAATCGTTCCAACTGTACTTCTAGGATTTTTATTGGTTGTTTTTTGATCAATTGATATACTTGGAGATAGTCCTTCAATCGAATCTACATCTGGTTTATCGACATTTCCAATAAATTGTCTTGCATATGCACTTAAACTTTCAACATAACGTCTTTGTCCTTCTGCATATATTGTATCAAAAGCTAAACTGCTTTTTCCAGAACCAGATACTCCGGTCATGACTACTAATTTGTTTTTTGGAATTTCAATATCAATATTTTTTAAGTTGTTTTCTCTAGCACCTTTAATCTTTATTTTATCCATAATACCACCTAACTTTTATTATATATCAAGTAACATATTTCATACGGGCTTACTATAGCATACGTACATATGCTCGTCAAGTCTTTTATTACATAAAAAAACAACCGTAGTTGTTTTTAAAATTTATTCTTGTTTCTTTTCTTCTCTTAAAAACTCGCCATTTAAATTATAAAACAAATAAGTCGTTTCATTTTGAATAACAAATTCTTGATTTTCGTTATATTCCACATTTTTGCCATCAAATAATTCTTTTCCAAACTCATCGAGAACTTGATAAGATGCTTTTTCATTTTTTATTTTTTCAACTAAATAATAATTCTTTTCTGGATTTATTAAGCTAATATTGATTTCCGTATCTTCGTCTGTTTGAATTTCTTTTTTCCATATTTCCTTTTTTTCTTCTATTGTTGTTAAAATTAATTCTTGAAGGTAACCATTTTCATTTTTTGCTTTTTTTAATTTTAATAATAAATCAGAAGTCACAAGTTGATAGTCATAATTTTCATAAGTCGTTATTTGTTCTTTTTTGTTTAAACTGTAATATGCATTTTCTTTTTTCTTGTTTTGTATTTTTAGTCCTTGTATCGTATCATTTAATTTTATATACTGTGCTGAGATAAAATCTTGTTCTACCATAATTTGTTCTTTTGCCCTTGTTATATAATTATAATAATAGTAATTAGAGTCCCAAAGAACTGTTTCAGAAATTGCATTTTCTGTATGTATCATTTTGCAATCTTCAGTATTACATCGATAGGTATGGATAATATTATCTTGGTTTCCATCTTTTGTACTTAACAATTCATCATCTTTTTGATATAAATATATTTCTGTTCCTAGTGTTTTATTGGCTTTGCTTTTTAATTCTGCTCGAATATAACCATCAAATATATAAGATGTAAGCTCTTCAGCAGCAGTACTATCAAATGGAATTAAATAATATCTTTTATTTTGACCATTAAATATGGTAATTCCTTCTTCTTCTTTTGGAATTTTCGTTTCTTTTATTTTTTTTGTAATTTTACGCAATAATTTTACCGCATTATAGTCTGTTTTCTCTAGTAAAAATTTATTTTCGCCTTCTACTTTTTCAATTTTTCCATTTTGATTATAAAAATTATATTCTATCTCTTTTGCATTTTCATATTCAAATGATACTGTAAATAAAATGCCATTTTCTAAAGTGTTCTCATGAACTAAGAACAAAATCAAGAAGAAAATTAAAATTGCTCCAATTAGAGTAAATAATATATATAATCCCTTTTTGCTTTTCATTCTTTCACCTCAGTATTCACTGATAGTATTTTAACATAAAAATAAGAAGAAAAAAAATCTTTCCTTCTTTCTTTACAATGTAATTAAACTTTTTTTTGAATTTTACTCATTATTTTTGCAATAAAACTCCAAGGAAGAAAGCGACTACTAAATAATCCTAATTTTGAAAAAAATCCTGGTATTATGATTTTTTTATTTTTTAAAGCTTGATTAATACTATATATAGCAATATTTTTAGCACTAAATTCTTGAATCAAAAACTTTCCTTCTGCAACTCTTTCAAATTCAGTGGCAACTGGTCCTGGACACAGAACACTTATTGATACATGACTTTTCATTTCTTTTAATTCCTCTTGCACTGCAATGGTTAATTTTGCAATATAGTTTTTGGTTGCATAATAAGTGCTTAAATTGGGCCCAGTTAAAAAACCTGCTGCAGAAGCAACATTTAAGATTCTTCCATGATCTTTTTTTATAAAATCCTGTAAAAATAATTTCATCAAAATATGATATGTTTTGATATTTAAGTCAATCATTTCTAGTTCTCTTTGTAAACTCGTTTCTATAAATTTTCCAAATAATCCAAAACCGGCATTGTTGATCAAAAAATCTATGTTTTCGTTTTTTACTTTATGATATAAGTCTAAAACATTTTCTAATTTTAATAGATCATAATTATAGATGGTTACTTTTGTTTTGATTTCTTTTTTCATTTTTTCTAATTCTTCTTGTCTTCTAGCTACCAAAATCAAATCATATCCCAGATCAGATAAATAAAAAGCCATTTGTTTTCCAATACCACTACTTGCTCCAGTAATTAATGCAATCATTTTATCACCATATATTTATTTTACCAAATCATTGTAGTTTTATAATAAAAAAATACTCTTCGTTTCTACGTCTTGAATCAATTATTTTCTATTTTTGTATTTGTTTATTTGATCATTTATGTCAAAAAAAAGCATAAATCTTTCATGCTCTTTTTTCTAATGTTTCCATAATATTTGGAAGCATTTGTTTTTTTCTTGATACTAAATCTTTTATAAAATATCCTTCTATAATTGCTACATCAAAACTATCAGAAATAATATCTTTTGCTTTAGTGTTAAATAAAACATAAGATCCGTTTTTTATTACGTCGGTTACAAAAAGAGTAACTACAGTATATTCTCCTTTTGCTATTTCATCTAATTTCTCAATATATTCTTCTAAATCCTTTTTAATATTTTCAAAGTCCATTGTAAATACTTGACTGATTCCAAGTGTTGTATTTCCTACTTTGTATGATTTGAAATCTTGGTAAATGACATCTTCAATTGTCATTCCTTTAATGGAACTTGCTTCTGTTAACATTTGAATTCCATAAGTTTCAATGTCTACTTCAGCAATTCTAGATAAATCTTCTGCTGCTTTTTTATCCTCTTCGGTGCAGGTCGGACTTTTAAATAGCATTGTGTCTGATAAAATAGCTGATAACATTAATCCTGCAATGTTTTTCGGAATTTCAACATTATATTCTTGATACATTTTATACAATATGGTAGAAGTGCATCCTACTGGCATGGAACGAAAATTAATCGGAATTGCTGTTCCTATAGCTCCAAGATTATGATGATCTATAATTTCCGCAATTTCTGCTTCTTCTATTCCAGGAACACTTTGTTCTAAACTGTTATGATCTACTAAAATTACTTTTTGTTTACTATGTTTATCTACATCTGTTACTTTAATGAGTCCTAAGCATTCTTTCTTTTTATTGACAATTGGATAATTTGTATGTCCAATTTTATTTGCTAATTCAATAAATTCTGTTCGGTAGTCTAAATAATTACATGTTACAGGATTGGTATTTGCAATAATATTTTTAATGTAGTTACTATAAAAAATTGAATTACCAGTGTTAAAAGTATCTTTGGGAGTTGCAATAATATTTACTTTATTTGTTTTCGCTTTTTCCAATAGTTCTTCTTTCATTTGATGTTTTCCTGTAATAATAATTAATTTTACTTTGCTTTCAATTGCATAATTTATTACTTTATAGCGATCCCCAATAATTAGAATATCATTATTGGTTAATTGTACTTCATCAAAAAATGTTTGACTTTGGTAACCACCAATTAAAACTTTACCAATGATTTCTTCATCATATCTTAATATTTCTTCTCCATCTAATGCTTGTAAAATATTATCATAAGAAGTATTCAAATTTTCTGCTACCCCATTTATTACCATTGTAGCAATTTCTTTTAGAGAAACAAAACCAATTAGTTGTTTTTTTTGATTTACGACTGGAATTGCAGTTGCTTCTTTTTTTTGCATAAAATTAATTGCATTAATAATTGATGTATTTTCGTTTACAAACATATTTTTATTGTATTCTATATTTCTTAATTGTACTTTTACATCATTTAAGTATTCTGGTTCTTTTACACCAAAATAGTCTAAAACAAATTTGCTTTCTTTATTAATATGACCAAGAACTCTTGGTACAGTATTTTGTCCTAATTTATTTTTTAAATAAGACAAACTGATACTGGAACATACACTATCCGTATCTGGATTTCGATGTCCAAAGATAAAAATTGATTCCATATTATTTCCTCCCTTAGCAATAAGAGTATAGCATAAAACTCTAAAAAAAGAGAAATTTTATTTTTTTTCACTCTTCATCTCAAATAAAATGTCTCTTAATTCCATTGCTCTTTCAAAATCTAAATTTTTAGCAGCAAGTTTCATTTCTTCTTCTACCTTCAAAATCATATCCATTTGCTCTTTTTTACTTAATTTTGTAGTAGATTTCTTTTGTTTTACTTCATTTGTTATAATTTCATTAATGGCTTTTTTAATTGTTTTTGGTGTAATATGATGTTCTTTATTAAAATTTTCTTGAATGGTTCTTCTTCTAGCTGTTTCCATAATCGCTGTTTGCATTGCTTCTGATTTATTATCTGCATACATTATTACATGTCCATTTGCATTTCTTGCACATCTTCCTATGGTTTGGATTAAACTTCTACTACTTCTTAAGAATCCTTGTTTATCTGCATCCAAAATACAAATTAAACTAACTTCTGGAATATCGATTCCTTCTCTTAATAAATTAATTCCTACCACACAATCATATAAACCTAATCTTAAGTCATGAATAATTTTTAATCGTTCTAAAGTTTTTATTTCATTATGTAAATAAGCCACTTTTATATTCATTTCTTTTAAATAATTTGTTAATTCTTCACTCATTCTTACTGTAAGAGTAGTTATTAATACTCGCTCATTTTTTGATGATCGAATTTTTATTTCATGAATGATATCATCAATTTGTCCAAGAGAAGGTTTTATTTCTATGGTTGGATCTAAAAGTCCTGTTGGTCTTATTACTTGTTCTACAATTTCGCCATTTACTTTTTCTATTTCATAATCTCCAGGTGTAGCAGAGACATAAATAGCTTGATTTATTTTACTTTCAAATTCATCAAATTTTAAAGGCCGATTATCCAATGCGCTAGGAAGACGAAAGCCATAATCAACCAAAGTTTGCTTTCGCATACGATCTCCATTATACATTCCTCGAACCTGTGGTAGCGTTACATGAGATTCATCTACTACTAATAAAAAATCTTTCGGAAAGAAATCAATTAAACAAGTAGGGGTTTCTCCTTCTTCTCTTAATGCTAAATGTCTTGAATAATTTTCGACACCACTACAGAATCCTGTTTCTTTTAGCATTTCAATATCATAATTGGTTCTTTCTCTTATACGTTGTTCTTCTAATAATTTGTTTTGATTTTTTAATTCTATTATTCTTTCTTTTAATTCATCTTCTATTCTTTTAATGGCTTCTTGCATTTTTTCATCACTTGTCACAAAGTGACTTGCTGGAGAAATGGTAATCGTTTTTTTCTCAGAGATAATCGCTCCTGTTACCGGATCAAAAGAACATATTCGTTCCACTTCATCTCCAAATAGTTCTACTCGAATACCATGCGCATGTTCATTCACTGGAATAATGTCGATGATATCTCCTCGAACGCGAAAAGTTCCACGATGAAAATCAATGTCGCTTCTTTCATAAGTCATATCAATCAATTTATTGATTATTTGACTTCTTTGTATCCTATCTCCTAAATTTAAAATTAACATCTTATTTTGATATTCTTCTTTTTCTCCAATTCCATATATACAAGATACACTAGATACTACTATCGTATCATTATAATTAATTAAAGCACTTGTTGCTGCATGGCGAAGTTCATCTATTTCATCATTAATAGAAGAATCTTTCTCAATATATGTATCACTACTTGGAACATACGCTTCTGGTTGATAATAATCATAATAAGAAACAAAATATTCTACATGATTCTCTGGGAAGATCTCCTTGAGTTCCGCATACAACTGTCCCGCAAGTGTTTTATTGTGTGCCAAAACGAGAGTTGGTTTCCCAGTTTTTGCAATTACATTTGCAATCGTAAAAGTCTTACCAGTTCCCGTAGCCCCCAGTAAAACCTGCTCTTTCTCACCATTTTCGATACCACTCACTAACTTATCAATTGCTTGTGGTTGGTCTCCACTTGGTTTATATTTTGATACTAATTTGAACATATTGCCCTCCTTATTACGACTACACTTAACCTGGAAATTCGTGTCCTAACTCATTTTTCATGTTCAAAAAATCTGACTTTTTGCTTGGACACGAATGTTGGTCACAAATTTACTAAATAGCACCAAATAACACTAAATGTTATAAGTCAATTTATAATGATATATTTTAACACTTATTTCAAAGCAAAACAAGGAAACTCTATATGTTTTCCTTGCTCTTATTTTTACCTTTTTCGTTTTATTTATACATATCTACTAATTATTAGATTCGTATCCAATTTGGTTGAATGTTAGATATCTTGTATTTTTTCTTTTTGTTTAATTTATAAATATAACTATTTAAATTATCCTTAGACCAGGAGAATAACAAATTATTCTCAATTCTAAAATTTTTCTAAAACTTTCACTTTTAAATAAGTAAGTAAACTTTCATCTGTAAATTCTTCTTGAAACATTTTCGCTTTTTCTAGATAATCTTGATACAAATGTTTTTTGTATTCTAAAAATGTTTTATAACCTGCAAGTTTATAATCAACCATTTCGTCTTTTAATTCTTTAAAAGGAATAAATTCTTCACTAATTACTTCTAAGGTTCCACAATATTCGTTATTTGCATTTACAACCATATAACGCTCACCTACTTGTGTTTTTTTATCAAAAGAATATTTGCGATTCAAAATATAATCTTTTTGGCCATTCAAATAAGCTTCTGCTATTCCTTTTTTCTCAGTATAAAGAGGATAGTAAGAACTATACAACGACGCTTTTTCATTAGTATATCTTTTTAAATTTTCTTTTTCTCTTAATTTTTCCCATCTTTTTGAGTAGCCTAGTAGAAAAAAATAATCTTTTATACTTTTTCTTTTTTTATCATCAATTTCTTTCCATTTTTTATTTAATGTTGTAATTTCTGAACTTTCCTTTTCATCTAGTAAACCAATCGCTTTTAAATAGCTTTGCATTTTCTTTAAACAACTTAATTCTTGTTTGCTATACTCTTCTAAACAATCATCAGGTATATGAAATGTTTCTGGATATCTATAAACACAACTTACTACTTCATCAAAAGAATGACAATGACTCTCCATCATTTGATACTTAGCTTCTTTTTCTTCTGGATCTTTTCGCCCATACATTAAAGCTTCATAGTGATATGTAACTCCACTACTAGAAACATTACCTAGCGCTTCATATAAGCTTATCTGTATATCATAACCAGCTTGTCTATATTCATCAAAATACACCCATTCAAAAGTATCTCGTTTTTTATCCCAAAAAGGATAAGGTAAACTACAATTTTTAATTTTTTTATATCTTTTTTTCTGTCTCCAGAAATAATATTTGTTCTTTAAACTTTTCATAATTATCAAAACATCCTTATTTATCAATCTTCTACTTTTATACTCCAGTATCCACCATTATCAGGTCCAACTCTTTCAATTATATTATTATCAACTAATTTTTTTAAATTATATTTAACACCATCAGATGTAATATTTAAAAAACTAGCAAGTTCATTTCTTGTAACTTTAGGATTTTCTTTTATTAGCTCTATAATTTTTAATTGATTATTATTTAATTTTGTTTTTTGGGTAGTTTTCTGGGTAGCTTTTTCTAACGATGAGTGAATACACTTTAACATAAAATCTATAAATACATTCGCATTACCATTAACATGGCACTCTGCAATAGAATCATAATATTTTTGTTGATTTAAATATATTTCTTCTTCAATAGGAATATATTCAAACTTTGAATTCCAATCAGTTAAAATTAAACTTACCCAGAATCTAGCCATTCTGCCATTACCATCACTAAATGGATGAATATATACAAAATAATAATGAAATATAGAGGATAAAACTAAAGGATGAATTTTATTTTCATTATCAATCATAAACTCAAATAATTTTTTCATGAGAGATGGGACCAATATAGATTGCGGTGCTGAATAAATTACTTCATTTCCTTTTTTTACTCCTTCACCATGATTTCTATAATAACCATTGTCATCATCAAAATACTTCATCATTAGTGTATGAGCTTTTAAAAAATCATCTTCATCTTTCCAGTTATATTCATTTATATGTTCATATAATTCATTAGCATTTTTGACTTCTTGAATTTCTTTTCTATCGCCTAAAACAAGTTTTTTTTCTACAATATTCTCAACTGATTCTAATGATAAAGAATTTGCTTCAATTGCTAGTGATGAATGAATTGATCTAACCTTAGACTTAATTTGTAATTTCCTTTTTTTATCACTATCATCAATAATAATTAAATCAAGTTTTTTTTCAATTTCTTTTATAATTTTTTTATTATCATCTGTGATATAAAATACTGGTGTTATTGAAGCTATATTTTTCATTTTTTATCCCTCCATTTCTATATATTTTTATAGTATTATATTAAGAACACGAATGAATACAACTCTTAGCCACAAATTTTATTTGTTCATCTAATATTACCTAGTGTTATTTAGTCCTTTTTTGTGTATTAAATGATACTAAATAGCACTAAATATAAGGGTTTTAGGAGTGTCGCTATAATATGAAACAAAGTATTCTACATGATTCTCTGGAAACAATTCTTTCATTTCTGCATACAACTGACCTGCTAGTGTTTTGTTATGTGCAAGAATGAGTGTTGGTTTGTTTACTTTTGCTATTACATTTGCCATTGTAAACGTTTTCCCAGTTCCTGTTGCACCCAGTAAAACTTGTTCTTTTTTCCCTTCTTTTATTCCATTAACTAATTTTTCAATCGCTTTTGGTTGATCCCCTGCAGGTTCATATTTCGATACTAATTTAAACATTTTGCCCTCCTTGTTATGACTACAGTCAGCTTATTATTCGTATCCAAAATTCAAAAATTTGTATCCTGACTAATTTTTAGTGCTTCAAAATCTGTCTTTTTTGCCTGGACACGAATGTCGGCCACAAATTTACTAAATAATATATTTTACCATCCATTTAGTAAGTAATTTATTTCTCACTAATTTCTATTACCATTTGGTATTCATCTGTGTATAAGGTTTTATTACCAATTTCGTTATAAGTATTTATTTCAATATTCTCCTTATCTAAATATTTAAGTAATATTGGTAAAGTTTTTTGTTCAAACAATTCATACCCTTTTTTAGTAAAATAGGATTTATTTTTAGAAGTGTATTCAGGCGGTTTTGGTAACCAATTTATCTGTTTATCATTTAATAATTCTTTCCATGTATAATCTCCAACTATATTTTTTAAGGCATTATAAATTCCTTCTTCATTATAAGTTATACGATAATATACATTTTGATTATTTAATGTTTTAATCATAATATCAAAATCACTTTCTAAAGTTCTCATTTCTCTTTCACGATACAGATTAAATTCTTTTTCAGCTTTTTCTATTGCTTGCTCATGTGAAATCTTACCATTTCCTTCTAATATTTTTCTTCTATTTAATTTAATTTGATTATCTAGCTCATTCACCCAATCTAACATTTTCATAGGTCTTTGCTCTAGTGCTTGAAGCTCGGCATAATCTAAAAATTGTGATACTAATAAATTAAGTCTTTGAAGTTCTATTTCGGTTAAATAATTTTTAGCAATCTTCGTATCATCCAATGTTACATAATTTCCTTTGAAATTTGTCATTCCAACATAAGGTTTTTCGTTATTAACTCTTTCATAAATAAGCTCCGCTGCAGTATGTTCATGAACTGCAAAATGGAGTTTATTTTGGACTGTTGCAAAAAATTTTTTGGTCATATTGCTTCTTGGATTATAGTCAATGCTTGTGGCATAAATATCGGTAACTTGTTGATAGAAATTTCTTTCACTTGAACGTATATCTCTTATTCTTTGCAAGAGTTCTTTAAAATATCTATTTCCACCTTGTTTTAACCTTTCATCATCCATGCTAAAACCTTTTTGAATATATTCATGTAATCTAAGAGTGGCCCATTTTCTAAATCTTACTGCAACTTCTGATTGAACACGATAACCCAAAGCAATTATCATATCTAAATTATAATGATCTATATTTCTTTTTACATCTCTATTTCCCTCTTTTTGAACTAACAAGAAATTCTTGTGAGTTGCGTCCTCTTGTAATTCTTTATTTTCATAAATATTTTTAATATGCAAACTAATATTTTGCTGTGTAGTTTTATAAATATTTGCTATATGATTTTGTGTTAGCCAAATATCTTCATCAATAAATTTTATATTTACTTTAGTAATTCCATCTTTATCTTCATAAATCATTATATCATTATCATTTTTAGTCATATTTACCTCACCTTCTAACTTTGATTTCTTATAACAACTTTATCCCCTTAATAATATACTATTGTTATCTTTTTTGATCAATGTTACAAGGGCACGAATGTCAGCCATATATTTTATTTGTTCACTTAATATCAAGAAGTGTTATTTAGTCCTTTTTTGTGAATTAAATGATACTAAATAGCCCGAAATATAAGTTGTCTATCTGTGTCGCTATAATAAGAAACAAAGTATTCTACATGATTCTCTGGAAATAACTCTTTCATTTCTGCATAAAGTTGTCCCGCAAGGGTTTTGTTATATGCTAATATTAATGTTGGTTTGTTTACTTGTGTTATCACGTTGGCCATTGTAAACGTTTTCCCAGTTCCTGTTGCACCCAGTAAAACTTGTTCTTTTTTCCCTTCTTTTATTCCATTAACTAATTTTTCAATCGCTTTTGGTTGATCCCCTGCAGGTTCATATTTCGATACTAATTTAAACATTTTGCCCTCCTTGTTATGACTACAGTCAGCCTATTATTCATGTCTAAAATGATAAAAATGATTGGTTCATTTTCAACTTTTGTCTTGGATACAAATGTTAGCTACAAATTTACTAGATAACACTATATGATACAAGTTGATCTCTAATAATATATTTTAACACTTATTTTACAACAAAACAAGGAAACACCTATATGTTTCCTGGTAATTATTTTTATCATATTTACTATTTTTTATACATATCTTTTATTCATGAAATTTGTGTCCAAATCTTCCACTACAGGTATTAATAAATCATTAAATATTTCTTTTGGTTTAACTTCTTGCTTTGTCATATATTATTTTGTTTTGCAATTTTTTATTGTCAAATGCTTTAAATAGACACAATTGTGGACTAAAAATTTATTAAATAGCAATCAATAATACAACCCAATTTATAATGATATAAAAATGAATGTTCTTACACTCCTATTCTAAATTTTCTTAAAATTTGTCAAACAGTTCTTTCTTATTTCATTAATAAAAGTAAGTTTCTCATCTGTTCTAGAGTCGTTTTTTTCAATTAAATAACTTTCAATTTTTTCTAAAAATTGCTCAAAAAGTTCTGTAAAAGTTAATCCTTGCATTAATAATAATCGCATTTTTTCACTTAACTCCATTCCAAATTGATAGTACTGATATCGTTTATATTCTTTTTCTCCTAAAATTTCTTGAGCTGATTGTTCTTTTTTGTTTTGATATGTTCGAATGCTTTCTTTTCCTTCTTTTATTTCTTCTTTTAATAGAGATTCAAATTTTTCCAAAGTAAATAATTGTAATTCTTGTAATAGTTTTTCTTGTTTTTCCGGTGGCTCACTTGAAATAAACTCTTTTTCATCAGAAATAATTTCTCTATATTTTTCCAATAATAAATCATGATTTTGTAATATATTTATTCTTTCATTTACCATTTCAATGTGGTATTGTAAATTTTTTGTATTATTCATTCTATTTAATTCTAACACATATGAAATACTTTGCTCACAACCTTCTATTTTTTTTGAACAACGATTTATACTTGTTTCTATTGAATTATTAAATATTTCTATAGTATTTTCAGAATTACAAGAAGCTGCAATAAGTGTTGCCAAAGAAAATATAGAAGAAAAATTATTTCTATTTTCTTCTGAATCAGTTATATCTTTAAAAATGTCGAAAAAAGTGTAGCAATTAAAATATTTATTATCGGTTTTATTCCAGGAATCACGCATTTTTTTTGGAATAACAAACATTAGTAACGTATATACAATATAGTAAATATAATAGGAATCTTTTTCTTCAATAGGAAAAAAATCTACGATCATATTTAAGAGATAATAATGATATTCGCCTTCTCCCTCTTTTAGCATTCGTAACATATCATTTGCAAATGGAAATTCACTTGGGTAAATATAATTTTGATTTATATGCTGCAATTCGTGGTGTAATACCCGAGCTAATCCTGTTTTGTCTTCCAATTCAATTGTTTTTCCGTCTTGACATACTCCTGACGCTGATAAATAATATTCACCATTTTCATCTAAAAAATAACTTCCTTCTTTTTTTGAAAGTCGTTCTGTTAGTCCATCTAAATTAAATGGCATTTTTTTAATACATTCATATAATAAACTCTGAGGATTTATAATTATTTTATTTAATTCTAATACTTTTATATCATTTGTCTGTTTTAATTTTTTAAAATTATATTCTATATATTCTTCTACACTTAAATGATCCAAAACATTAGATTTAGGCTTATAAAAATTCACAATATATTGCAACCATCGTTTCACAGTGTTAATCGTTTTATTATCCCAACCCTTTTCTTCACAGATTTTATCTAATTCCATAAAGTAAGAGTGAAAATTAGTATAATCCGGCATTTATATCTTCCTTCATCGCTTGGTATAATTTAAAATCTTTGCTTTTAATGTCTTCTATTTTATTTAATTTTTCTTCTTTAGATGTAAAAATATTTTGATTTAAAAATACAATCCATTTATCAAATATTTCATAAGCTAAATCTTCATTTTCACAAATTCTAAGATATTTTAATTTACATTTTTCTGGCATATTTGCACATCCTCTTATTTATCCATTATAACAAATGTTAAAAAAATATACAGGTAATAATGTTATTACTCTAATTTAATTACAATATAATTTACATTATAAGGAAATTGTAATCATCTTTTCTTTTTTTTTATGATATGATAAATAGACATAAGGAGTAAAAGTATTTAAAATGAAGAAAAAAATTGAGCATTATCTGCCAAATTATGCATATGTTCCTCTTATTATTATTTTTTTAATGAATCAAATTACTTATAGTGGTTCTAAATTAATCACAAATCACTTTTACCATTATAATATTTCCACATTCATAGACAATTGGATTCCATTTTTGCCGATCTTTATCATAGTATATCTTTTTGCATTTATTATATGGCTTATAGGGTATATTGTCATTGCGAGAGAAAGTAAGGAAGTCTGTTACCAAATTTTTTCAGCAGAGTTAATTGCAAAATTCTTTTGTTTATTTTTCTTTTTTGTATTTCCTACCACTATAAAACGTCCCGAATTTGTAGCATCAAATATTTGGGAATCTATTTTACTTTTTGTTTATTGGATAGATGCCCCTGTTAATTTATTTCCTTCCATTCATTGCTTAGAAAGTTGGTTGTGCTTTCGAGGGTCAACTTATCTTAAGAAACCTTCTTTTGGATATAAAATCTTTATTTTTATTTGGGCTATACTCATTTGTTCTTCTACGGTATTGATAAAACAACATGTATTTATTGATATCGTTGGGGGCATTTTAATTGTAGAAATTAGTTTATTTTTAGCAAAATATTTTCATACAGATGTTTTTTTTAAAAAAATAGAAAAAATAATACAACATTTTAAATAGTTATTTTAATTGTTTATTTTCCTTTCCTCCTAGAAATAAAAATTCATATAAAAATTCGGCATCTTCATTCAATAAATTTTCTAATGTTACTGTTTTATAGTCTAAAGCGTCTATTAAACTGCAACTATTTATTCTAGCATGATTTCTTTTATATAAATCTAGTGTTGCCTTTATTTTTTCTAAAACATTCTCTTTTAAAAGAATTGGTTGTTCTTCATAATCTTTCAAACATTTTTTAATTTGTTTATTATTATCATGCATATAAATCATTAAACGTATATCTTGACATTCTAATCTTATACTTTCAGATGCTTCTTTTAGAATATGTTTTAATAATGAATCATATTGTATATTTTTTCCTTTTAATAAAGCAATTATTATTTTTAATCGCTCTACATAGTCTTTTATTTTATGTATTACTTTTTTTTCTTCTGATTGGGCTAATTGTTTCATATAACCCAAATTTCGTCTTTCTAATTCCGCTTTTTTCTTTTTTTTGCTACTTTCTTCCATATCACTCCAATCTCGTAATTCCATATTTTTTATCTTTTGTTGACTTAATTTATTTTCTTCTTCTTTTTCTTGCAAAGTATCTTGATAATTTTGTTCACTTTTCAATAAATTTCTATTATGGTTTTTTAGCTGATTATTTTTAGTTTCTATCAAATATAAAATATAATTAATTGCTTGTTGTTTTTCTTTTGCATTTAATTGTCCAATATCTTTAATTAAAATATCTACTATATCCATTTTCTTCAACCTCGTAGAGGATTATAACATTATATAAAAATTCGAACAAGTTTTTTTACTTGTTATAACATTTTTTGACAAATAAAAAATTGCAAAAATTTAAATTGCAATTTGTTTTTGTATTTCAAAGGTATAGCTTAATGATTTTCCTTGCATTTCATTTCCTGTTTTTTCATCCATCCAAATTCGAAATTGATATTCTTTTATTTCACCATCAATAGAATTGGAATCCAATAAAAAATAATAGTTTTCTTCATCTTCATTTATAGTTAATTCTGCTAATGATGTAATGTTATTATTTAAGGAAATATTTACGCAATGATAATCTAAACTAGAATTTTTGCTTACTTTCATCAATAAAGTATAATCTTCTTTTGTTTTTGTATCATTTATTACTTTAATGCTACTTGGATTTATATTTTTTAAAGCTTTTTCATTGCTAATTGGAAACATTGCTCCCAGTGATAAATTGGTAACTTCTAAATGGGAAAATTGAACATCGCTATAACTAGCTGCAATCGATAATACTTCATTTTTTTCTAATGTCTTCCATATGGGAAAACTTATGACTACTATAGATATTAACAATGATATTTCAATCATTTTCCAATGAATAATTTTATTTATATTTTTCATATCCCTATTATTCCTCTCAACTTGGTTTTTTATACTATCATTTTTTTCTTAAAAAAGCAAGAAAAGAAGAATCACTTCTTCTTATTTCTTTAATTTAGGTAAATTATATCTTTCTTCATCATCTTGATCTTCTTCTTTTTCTATTTCTTTTTTTGGTTCATTTTTCTTTATTTTCGTATTTACATTTGTTAATTCTTGTTTTGTTTTTAAAGGGTCTGGTTCTTTTTCACCACGTCCTGAATAATAACGTTTTTTTAATTTTTCTTCAATTTCTTTTTTCTTTTCTTTTTCTTTTTCTTCTTTTTTTACTTCCGTAGTTAATGCTTCATTTACTTTCTTTTTGGCTCCCGTTAATCGGAATATTTTTAATATATCACTTAATATGATCAGTAAAGCTGGTATTACAACTATAATAAGCCATCCATATGAACTAGATAAGAAGGATTGCAATCTTCCTAATTGTGGTACTTTAAATAAAACTTTTCCCAAAACGTTTTTAAATTGAACAGTGGTAGAATCTGGACTTAAATTATTATCTCCTTGAGTTTTATATTCTAAACCATTTTCTGTTTCAGTAATTGCTACAACACGATGTGTAATGGTTAATCCTTTTGAAATACTGCTAGTGGAAATAAAAGTTATGATATCTCCTACTTTAATATCTTCTGGTTTTTTTACTTTCACATCTACAATTACATCATATACTTTTAAATTTGGGGTCATACTTGGACTTACAATCGTGTATAGACCAATTTTAGGTTCGTATTTTTCACCTTTACTGGCATATAATTTATTAGCAAGAAAATAATAAGCTAAAAAGGCAGCTAAAAACAAGAGAATCACTAAAACGACCCAGGAAATGACGCTTGCAATCGTTTTGACAATTTTTTTGATGCCATTATATGATTCTTTTTGATTCATAGCTACCCTTCCTATTCTATTATTTATTATAATCGATATGGATTAAAAAAACAAGGAATTATTCTATTCCATAAAAAAGTGAAAAAGAGCAATTTTGCTCTTAATTTACTGCTTCAATTTCAACTTTTGTACTAAATATTTTATCTTTATTTTGATCTTGATTCACTCCAGTTTCCAAAAATTCATATGTTATGTCATAAGTATAACTAGTATTACCTGGAATAATAATATTTTCTAAAATATAAGAATCTGCATTTGGAGCTACTATTCTAGATCTTTGTGTAATTCCATTTCTTTTTAATGAATAAACAAAATCACTCGCAGGATTGAATGTATTTTGTACATCTTTTAATTTAATATTATAAATCATTGTTTTGTTTGTATTATTATTAATGGTAAATCTTTGTGTGTCACTCCATCCTGGAGCTATTTCAGTAATTGAGATTCCTTTAATATAAGATACATATAAAATTTGATTATTTGTTGAATCAATATTTACTTTATCGTCTCCAGATACGCTAACAGAACAGTTTTTTTCACACTTTCCATCTTCGTTGGTGTCAATATTTTTATCTGGTTTGTTGTCACCATTCGTATCAATGTTAATATCTGGTTTTCCATCTCCATCTATATCAATATTAATATTTGGGAATCCATCATTGTTTGTATCGCAATTGATATCACAAATTCCATCGTTATTTGTATCTTGATTCATTGGATTTCTATCTGGCTTCCCATCTCCATCTGTGTCTACTGCAATATCTGGTGTTCCGTCTTTATCAATATCAATGTTAATATCTGGTTTGTTATCACCATTGGTATCAACGTTAATGTCTGGTTTTCCATCTCCATCTATATCAATATTTATTTCTGGGAATCCATCGTCATCAATATCACAATTGATATCACAAATTCCATCATTATTTGTATCTTGGTTCATTGGATTTCTATCTGGCTTCCCATCGCCATCGGTATCTACTGCAATATCTGGTTTTCCATCTCCAGTAACATCAATATTCATATCTGGTTTCCCATCGCCATCGGTATCAATGTTAATATCTGGTTTCCCATCGCCATCGGTATCAATGTTAATATCTGGTTTTCCATCTCCATCAGTATCAATGTTAATATCTGGTTTTCCATCTCCATTGGTATCAATATTAATATCTGGCTTTCCATCTCCATCTAAATCAATATTTATTTCTGGGAATCCATCATCATCGATGTCACAGTTAATATCACAGATTCCATCATTATTTGTATCTTGGTTCGTTTTGTTAAAATCTGGTTTTCCATTGTTATTGGTATCAATATTAAAATGTGGAACTCGATCATTATTATAATCAATGTTAGTATCTGGCTTTCCATCTCCATCGGTATCACAATTGATATCACAGATTCCATCTCCATCTAAATCAATATTTAAATCAGCTTCCCCATCTCCATTGGTATCACAATTTAAATCACATTTTCCATCACCATTCATGTCACAATTAATATCACATTTTTTTGGTTCATCTACTGATGATCCATATAACTTAATATAAGAATATGTAGTTCCTATCATTGCTAAGAAAATAATGATTATACATAGTACAACTATCGCTACTGTTTTTTTACGTGCAGACTCTTTTTCTTCTGCTAATAGTTCTTGATATTGTTCTTCATAGTCTATATTATTTTCCATTGATTTATTATTACGTTCCATAAATCATCCTTCTTTCGGTTCTCTATTCTGTTTTGATTATAGCATATTCTGTTATTTTCTTGCAAGAATATCAGATTAAAATTCTTCTTTATTTTAAAATTATTTTATTTCTTTACTATTTTTTTTCTTTTTCTTAATTTTATTCCAAAAAAAATCTATCATATAGATAGATTTTTTTTCATTCACGATTATGCTTTTGGAGCAAAACTCATTGCTACACTAAATGTTTTACCTTGTTCACTATTTTGATCAGCATCTTCGTCATTGATATATTCGATAACTAAATAATAAGTATCATCTGTGCTAGGTGTAATTGTAATATCTGTAGTAACAGGTGTAGTTCCTGTAAATGTACCAGTCTTAACAGCTGTTCCTGCATTTGTTACATCACATGTCATAGCATCAGAATACTTTGTAATGCTTCCATCTACTACAGCTTGTGGATTTGATTCTGTACAAGTAACTCCATTTGTAGCTACATTAGCTGTAGATACTTTATATAAACTATATTGAATATGATTTCCAAAATCTGTAACACTTGGAGTTAGCGTTAATGTTCCTGTAACACTTTCTGCATCCGCAGCTCCACTTCCTTTTACTGTAACGGTTTTTAATGCTTTGTATCCTGGATAAACGGTTCCTTCAGGACTTACATTGCTTCCCATATCCATTACTGCACTTGCTAATGTTTGTGTTTTAACAGTTGTTGTATTATTTTCATTATTACTTGTAGTTACACTTGCTGTAAAGTATGCAAATGTCGCACCTACCACTGCTACTAATAATGTAGCTACTGCAATTACAGTTAATAAAATTGTATTTTTCTTTTCCATGACTCTCTGTATCCTCCTTACAATATCAATATTAGCAAAAGTCTTTTTTGAATTCAAGTATTTTTTCTAATTATCCACTTATTTTACTTTATTTTTTTGCTTTCATAACTGATATTTCAATTTTAATTAACAAATGTGCCCATATCATAAGATTATTTTAAACAGCGATTAAAATTAATTTTATTCTTTACATAGTAAGAATTAAGCTTATTCAATATTTTTTCCTTGTTTTTATATATCAAAAACGCACACTTCCTAAAATGTGTGCGAGTTTAAACCTTAATGGAGGAGCCTACCGGATTTGAACCGGTGCTGACGGAGTTGCAGTCCGTTGCCTTACCACTTGGCTAAAGCTCCATTTCTTATATTCACTATTTTAATATAAACAATAATGTTTGTCAAAGAATACTTATTATAATATATGTAAGGAAAAATTTATTTATACTAAATTACAATAAAGCTGAACAAAAAATAATATTATTATGAAATTACTTTATTTACATATGATTTATAATTTTGCTGATTTCTTAAATTGGAATAAACCATTAATGTATTAAGTAATTATTTATTTGATTACATTTAAAAATAAATGTAAGTTTTTTAATTATATAAAAAGAAGAATGATTAACAATATATGGATATAAGATGTTTTTCATTCTTCTTTTCAAAACGTTTTAAATTATTCTTTTAAGTTTATAATATATCTTTGATCTCGAATGGTTATTAATAAATCTATTTTACTAGCATTTAATATTTCAGCAGTTGTTTCTAAAATTACACCCTTTTGATAAGTCTGTGACGTTTGATTCTTTGCTTCTGCAATTTTTTTACTTCCATCATAACTTGTATATTGAACACTTAAAAAATGTTCTGGAAATAATCGACTGGTTCTAGCTGTTTTATAATAATCAGTTGTGTGATCAATCATGTATTCCCCTTCTAATATTAACAGTGTCGTGTTACCAGAATTGGCTGATACTTTTTCTGTTAAAGAACGGCAATCTTTTTCATTACATTGATTGTATTGGTAGGAATAATGATTTGTGATATTGTAATTTTTAATTTGAAACGAACTATAACCAATATTAGTACCATCAAATGTTAATATTTTTCCTAACTTCGTTTCTTTTTTTATTTTTATATCAATTGCTTGATAGGGTTTTAATGATACCGTTTTATATTCTGGTGCAATACTTCCTAATTGATATGCAATTTGTTCTAATATTTTTAAGGTATATTCTTTTCCTAATTCTTTTTTTTGTAATTCATAGACTAAAACATAATTATTTTCTGTATTATTTTTTAAAACAGTATCTTGTCTCATTGGTAATCCATAATCTAAAAAATAACCTGCTCGATCTAATATTGGATAAACTCTTCGTTCTTCTAATTCAATAAAAAAGCTATTATAGTCAAAAGTTTGATTTTCTTTTCCTTTATTATTAATATTCAATTTTAAAACCAAATAGTATTTGTCTTCTTTAAATGTTTTTCCACTATAGTCACGATTTGTGACCATACTATCTAAAACTTTAATATTTAAATTATTATGACTAAGTGTTTGACTTTGTTTATATGTTTTATGATAAACTTCAAAGTTTAAATATATAAATGTTCCAATTATAATCGTACCAATTGCACATAAAATGGAAAAAATAAATCGATTTTCTTGAATATAATATTTTATTTCTCGTATGAATCTTCTGATATTTCGCTTCCATTTATATTCATCAATATTTATGTTAAATTCAAATTCTTCTGCATCATAATTTGTAATTTCTAATTCTTGTAAATCTGTTTCAAAATTAAATTTTTTAATATCAAAACCGATCCCACGAAATAAAGTAAAAGCAATAAAAATAAATTGTGGTAAATAAAACAAATAAGATATGTCACGATATGCTCTTGCAGCAGTTGCTTCCATGGTTTTCATTTCCATATTACTTAGGATTCCATGTGTAATACCGATTAAAACAAAAATCATAACATAAAAGATAATTAATAAATAATAATATTTAGTAGATTTTTCTTTTTCTTTCATTAGAAAGTAAATAAAGATTCCTACAATTAAAATAAAAATTACCGCAAAATACATGAAATAATTAATAAAGGTTCCTGCTATGTTAGAAACAGAGGTGAAATAATTCGCATTAATATAATCTGAAAAAAATTGAACAATATCTCCTGTACGTAATAATAAATAAATCATTGGAATTGCTAATAACATATGGATGATACGGAAATGTTTGATCAAAAATGCATATGGTTTTTTTAGTATCATATTCATCTACCCTCTTTTCTTTATTATAACAAAAAAAAATATGAAAACTAGTCCATATTTTTTATCTTATTTTGTTTACTAATATTTGTCCAGATTGTAAATAAATCGTTGAGTTGTTATCCAATAATTTATTTTTGCTTATTTTAAACATTCCTGATACTGTATCCAAAGTGTCTCCATCTTTGGTAATATAATAACTGTACTCGCTTTTTGGAATTAATATTTCTTGTCCTGGATATATAAAATCATCCATTTCTAATCCATTTAAGCTAGCTAAGAGTTCTGGATTTATATTATAACGTCTAGCAATTCCATATAAAGAATCTCCTGATTCTATTGTATAGTATGAAAAATAAGTATTGGTATTTTTGGGAACAATAATATCCATTCCAGCTCTAACGGAATCAGAATAATAAATATTATTTAAATCTTTTAAAGTACTTTCATTGGTTGAGAATTTTTTGGCGACACTTTTTAAAGTATCTCCAGGTTTTAAACGATATTGGTCAAACATAACAAATCACTCCTAGTATAAAGTATGTAACTCTTTTTATTTGGTTCTTTTTATTATATTAGGAAAAGAAAAGAACTTATTGTATAAAAATCATATTTTTATAATTAAAGTTCCATTCAAAATAACTCATCAATAATATTTCTCCCGTTGCTTCACTATATAAATATAAAGATTCATCGGCAAGATAATAAATTTTATCTTCTTCTATCTTCACTATTTCTTTTACATTTTGATTACTTATTTTCTTTTTCAAAGGACAATCTAAGTATTTTACATATAATCCATCCTTTATTTCATATTGATATATTTCTTTTTTTTCAAAAGCATAACGGTTAGACGTTAACTTATTTAGACTAATTTTTTCCCATTCCCCATTTTTTAAAATTTTTCCATCTTTTGCTTCTGTCCCAATTTTTCGCATTTTTTTCTTTTTTGGAAGAAATTCCCATTCTGTTTTGGTCTTCTTGTCTACATAAAATAAAGAATTTTTATCACTTCCTAAATAATATCCATCGAAATAAATGCTTTCCTTTAATTTCCAAGTTTTTTTACTACCATCTTTTAGATTAATGATATAAAATTTATTAAAATAATAGGATTCTTGATAATCTGGTATGATTAAAAATTCGTTGATTTGAGCTATATTATTAATATTATAAATATCTTTTTCAAACAATTTAATATTTTCTTTCTGTTTTTTATTAATTCGATAAAATCCTTTATAATTCCAAATATAAAAAGTTTGATCGTTTAAATATTTTATATCAATTTTTTCATAATTGTCTTTTAAAATTTCTCTGGATTCAAAAAATTGAGAGTCTATTTTTTCTTTTATTTCATCTGGTATTAGATGGTAATCAATTGTGTTTTTTTCTTCCATGCATTGTGGATATGTTTTTAGTTTAGAACTTTTTGGTATGATACATGTTACATTTTTCTCTTGTATCAATTCTACTTCTTCTATTAATTTTCTTTTTTGATTGTAAGAATGTTTCACTACAAAATACCATTTTTGATCATTTTTTGTAATTTCAAAAGAATATACTTTTAATTCTTTATTATAGGTCTCAAGAATTTCAAAATCATTTTTAAAATATCTTTTTACATAATTTTTAGGTCGAAACAGAAAATACCCCATTATTAAAATAATAAGAAGTAAAACTAAAAAAGCGTTTCTTCTTCTTTTTTGTTTGATTTTTCTTATTTTATTCTTGGATGCTTTGAGCATATTTTTTCTTCTCTTCCATCATAAATTCAGTAATATTGGTTTCAATTTCTGGTAAGCTTTTTTTGGCTAAGTTAGTAATTTCTACTACTTCTTTTACTGTATCAATTGTCACCTTTCCCCAAATTAATCCTTGATAGACTTGCATATCATTAAATAGATCAGGCGTAATGGAAGTAAGAAGATATCCAAATAATACTCTTTTTTGTCCAATTAATAATCTTTTATTTGTAATAGCAACAATGCAAGTTGAAAAGACATCACTAAATGTTGAATTTTTTTGTCCTGGAAATGCATATTGTACAAATTCTCCGGGATTTAAATGACTTTCTATTACTTTAGCGTGTTTTTTTAATCTCCACCATGTTATTGTTGTTGGATATTTCTTTTTAAATAAGTTTACTTGATCATATATTACTCCCATTATTACACCTCATGCTCTTATTTTATAATTTTTTTTTGGAATAGGCAATTAAATAGAAATATTGTTGAAATATTTTATTATTTCATTTTTATCAATAAAGTCTTTTTCTCCAGTTGCTATGTCTTCTATTTCATAAATGTTGCCATCAAATTTATTACCGATTACTATCATTCTTGGAGTTCCTAATACAAATACATCGTTAATTCGATTGCCTATTGTTAAATTTTCTCGATCATCTAAAATAGCACTAATGTTATTCTCACATAAATTATTATATAATTCTTCTGCAACTTCTTGATTTTTTTCATTTGCAATGATTTGAACTTTGTATGGTGCTATTTGATAAGGTAAAGCAAAGCCTTTTATTTTGTCATTTTCTTTTATGACATTATTTTCTATTAGACAGGCAATAATTCGTCCGAGTCCAATGCCATAGCATCCCATAAAATATGGCTTATCCTCTCCATTTTCGTCTTTAAAATATAATTTCATACTTTCAGAATATTTAGTTCCTAATTGAAAATTATTTCCCAATTCTACGGAATTGTATTCTTTTAATACTTGATCATCTTTAATATTTAATTGTTTTAAATATTCCTCTTTATTTTCAAATTCTAAAACTTCTTTATTCATTCCCAAATCTTGAGATTCATCGTATAAAATTTTATCTTCTCCTAAATTGGTTATAGCTTGAAATTCTTCTGCTACTTTTCCACCTATCACACCGTTATCGCTGATGGTAGGAATAATTTTTATTCCTAATCTTTTAAATATATTTAGATATGCATCATGCATTAAATGATATGTTTTTTGCATGTCACTTTCTGATTTATCAAAAGAATAAGCATCCATCATAACGAATGTTCTAGGTCTAAAAAGATATCCTCTTGCTCTTATTTCTTTTCGAAATTTTTCTCCGATTTGATAGTAAACTGCTGGTAAGTTTTTATAAGAATTCAAACGATTCGCTCCAAAAAGAGTTGCACATTCTTCAGCAGTAGGTGCAAGACCATATTCTCCTAAATTATTGTTTAATGTAAACATAATATCTCCATCTTTTGTATAGGTATCCCAACGATTTGATTGACACCAAATTTTCTTTGGTTGTAATTTTGGAAATTCCACTTGAATACATCCTACTTTATCTAATTCTTCAATGATGATGTTTTCAACATTTCTTTCTAATTTTGTCCATAAATTTCCATAACCATAAATTCCACTTTCAAACTGATATAACTCTCCTAATTTCATTAAAATATCTTGGCCTGAATAATTTTTATCAATGTCATTTAAATTTATTTTTCTAATATTTAATTTACTTAATCTCATTTTTTCGTTCCTTTCTTTTTTTAATTATATTATTTTCCGATTCTTTCAATCCCTTATAAAAAAGAAAAAAGAATGGCTTTAAGGAGTCTAATAGACGGTGCCATCCTTTTCTTTTCTTAATTTTGGTAACGGTGTAAACCGGAGAATGTTTTCATTTCACTCAGAAGGTAGGAATTAATTAGTTTCATATCTTGTTTTCACTATACCAAGCTCACTTTATTATGAGGATCTAAATAATATTCCTTCGTCTTTGTTTTATGGTTTTATTATATCATAAATTCGTAGCATCTCAATCTTTTTTTAAATTTATTTTATTCTTTTTCTTTCCTTTTTTTACATTCCTCGTCAAAACAATAAGCTACACTTGAATACATACTGCTAAATTGTTTTTCAGCATATTTTTCACCATATCTCGCTAATTCATTTATCATATGTTTTTTAAATTTATTTGGATTATATTTCTCAATGTTAAAAGAATTTTCTTGGCGATATAAATTGAAAAAATAAATCTGTTAAATCGAAATCAATAATAGTATTTATTCCCATAGCTAAAGCAGTTTCTCCAACTCTTTTTACACAAATGAGATCCACCAATTACCAACTTTTCAATATCTCCTAATTGCCATTTAATAATCTTATCTTTGATTAAATTTAACGCAATCTAATAATATTTCCAGATGCACCATCCATTTTTACTATATCACCATTTTTTAAAGTTTTTGTAGCATTTTTACATCCTACTACACAAGGTATTTTTAATTCTCTTGCAATTATGCTAGCATGGCAAGTAACTCCACCTTCATCTGTTATTATACCTTTTGCAATTTTAATAACTTTCATAAATTTTGGAACAGTCATAGGTGTAACTAAAATATCTCCTTTTTCAAATTTATCAAAATCTTTTTCATTATAAATAATGCATACTTTTCCTGTAATATTCTTTGAATATGCAACACTACCAGTTAAAGAAACATGAGTATCTATTTTAATTGAAATATTATTATCTTTTAGCCACTTATTATAATCTTCTGTAGTATATAATGAATAAAAATAAATATAACCATTTTTGCGTAATTCAAGAGTGTTTAAGTCTGGGAGTTTATTTATGCACTCATCTAATGTTATAAAATTAATATATTCCTTATATTGCTTAGGTAACATTTTTGAAATTTCATCAATCAGAAAATCACTAGCATCATGAATAATAGAATCATAACTATTTCGAAAATTTATAAGAAATTTTTTTAGCTTTGAACTTATGTCTTCAAAATGTCCCGCTATTTGTCCTAAACTGATAAAAGGGTAAATTCGAATTATTTTTTCTATTAATTTATTTAAATCAATATCAATTTTTTTTAATATCATATCTTGTATATAATTAATATCTTCTTTTATAACTTTATCATAATATGTTTTTAATTTATTTAAATCTTTGTCCATATAGTAATACATAAGTCTTGGGTCTTCTTCTAAATCGATATCATTATAATATATTTCTACATTATTATGTTCTCTATTATAAATAAACAATGGTTTGAAATAATACAAATTTCTAGTAATACTTTTGATTCCTTTATATTCTCCTTTAAAATATATTTCTATTTCAATTATACTCTGTGGCCTTGTAATAGCTAATGAAAACTGTTTGATACTTAAATTTTTCGTTGTTATAGGTCTTGCTTGTAAAATATAAATTATATTGTTTTTTATTGAATATTCAATATCCATAGGACATTGATATATTTTTTCAATTTTCAGTACTAATTTTTCTAAATTTTTAATAATTTTATTATCAATATCAATATTTCCAATTTTTAAATCAATATTATTTGTAGTTCTTCTTATAAGAAATTTAGTAGGTGTTACCTTGCCAGAAACAAGATTTTCACCCAATCCTTTTACTAGTTCAATAATAGAGTAATTATTCGTATTAGAGGTTGGATCAATTGAAAAAACAACACCTGAATAATCTGAGTCTATCATCTCTTGAATTATTATATTCATACCTAAAACACTGATATCTTCACAATATTCACTCACACTTTCGTTATAAAATGATATCCAGCATAATTTTATTTTTTCTAATAAATTCTTTTCAGTAACATTTAAATAACTATCATATTGACCAGCAAAAGCTTTATTTTTACCATCTTCGTTTAATGCAGAAGAACGAACAGATACAAACTTGCTAATATAAATCAAGTACTTTTTATAACTTTTTCAATTCATAAATT